>JABSOG010001369.1 GCA_013216025.1 Algicola sp.
CCGCGTACCATCAACTATGTCGAAACCCATGGCACCGCTTCGCCTATTGGTGACGGTATTGAAATCGACGGCATCAAATCTGGATACCAAGCCGCATTGCCGGTCGATGCGCCCACCGTAACGCAAGCCCCGTGTTATCTGAGCAGCCTCAAACCCTGCATCGGTCATAGTGAAGTGGCTTCAGGCATGGCAGCACTTATCAAGGTGATCAATGCCCTCAACCACGATTGCATTCCCGGCCTGCCCGGCTTTGAACAACTCAACCCCAATGTGTCATTGTCAGGCAGTGTCTTTAAGATCAACAGCAACAACCAGCCCTGGCCGCAAAACCTTGATCTTGAGGGCAATCCCCTGCCCCGACGGGCTGCAATCAACAGCTACGGATTCAGCGTCAATGCCCACGTGGTACTAGAGCAATACCAACCGGCAGAGGTTGAGGTTAAGGATGAGGTTAATAGTAGCGAACCGGGTTGGCACACCTTGGTATTGTCGGCCAAAAACGAAGACAGATTACAGGCCCTCTGTCAAAATCTGGCTCAGTTTTTGGCCAACAATCGGGCCATTTCACTGGCCAATTTGGCTTATACCCTGCAAGTTGGCCGTAGCGCTTTGAACAAGCGCATGGCGATCGTCGTCGATACGGTTGACCAGCTGCATCTGATTTTGGCCTCACCACCAAAAGTCAGTAATGATGTGCTTATCAGTAGTGACAGCAACACGGCCAAAACCTTGAGCGATGAACAACCTTGGTTTAAGCGATTATGTCAATCGGCAAACCATACTCAGCCAGATTGTCAGCAGTTAGCTCGTGCCTTCGTCACCGGCGAATCAGTAAACTGGCCGCTTTTGGCCCGCAGTACGGTGACTCACAGCATAGAACTACCAACTTACCCATTTTTGCATACCCCGCTTTGGCATAAAGCGCGGCATAAAAACAACAGGTGCAAACAGATGAAACAACAATTACAAGCATCAGGCAAAAAACGCATTTGTGTGATCGGCGCAGGTCCCGCCGGTCTGGTTATGGCCAAGTCTTTGCTCGAAGAAGGTCATACACCGGTCATTTTCGAATCGATGGACCAACTCGGCGGCATTTGGTACATGGCTGAGGGTAAAACCGCCGGAGTCTACCAAGGCACCCGGTTTCAAAACGCCAAAGATACCAGCTTTTTCTCCGACTTCTTTCCCGAAACCGACAATACGTTCTTGACCGCAGCTCAAGTCAACGAATATCTGCACCAATATGCCGACAAGTTCTCTCTCAAGGGTCTCATTCACTACGACCATAAAGTAAAGGCAGTCACAGAAACCGATAATGGCCAGTGGTCTGTCACCATAGTAAACAGGGGTGAGCAAACGGACGACAATCGAGAATTTACCGAGGTATTTGACGGGGTTGCCTTGTGTCATGGCCGTTATCGTACCCCCAAAACCCCTGCAATCGAAGGATTGGACAGTTTCGAAGGCAAGATCACACACTCCGGGGCGTACGTCGACAACCAAGCGTTTGCCAGCAAGCGAGTGATGGTTATCGGCAACGGGGTCAGCGGCATGGATATCGCCGAAGAGGCCAGCAAAAACGCCGCAGCCGTGTATTGGCACCGGCGTGCGAAGCGGCTGATTTTACCCCGGATGGTCGGAGTTA
>JABSOG010001370.1 GCA_013216025.1 Algicola sp.
TTGTTAAAGGGTATTGAGCAGTGTGATGCGGCCTTGAACGAATTCCCCGATTCAGAGCCTGCGTTAAAGGGCACCATCGCCTACAACATTGTTTTTTCTTATTTTACCTTGTGCGATGTGCAAAAACTCGCGCCCTATTTGCCTATTGCCATTCAAAGCAGCATAACCGGGGGCTGTGTCTATGGTGCGGTGACTTCTACCTACTACAAGGGCATGGCAGAAATGCTGACGGCAGATTTCGCTGCCGCCCAACATACTTTTGTGTCTACCTTGCGGATGATGTCTGAGCAGGGTTTGCAAGACTATCCTTTTATCGGCTATCTCTACCTTGGTCTTAGTCACCTCAACTATCAATGGAACCGACTTGACGAGGCGCAACAACATGCCACCAAGGCGATAAAACTGGCCGAGCAAGGCAGCGAATCGATGAGCATACTTAACGGGTACGCCTGCATGATACAAGTGCATCAAGCAAAAGGCGACTGCGATCAGGCCCTTGAGTATATTCAAAAAGCCGAAAAAATTGCCAAAACCCTGTCGGTCGATAACCGTTTGAAAGAAGTGGACGCCTGGCAAGCCCTCAACCATGCCATCAAGGGCGATATCGGTGCAGCCAAAAACTGGAGCAAGGTGTCGGACCATTTGCTCAAGGACCACTACAACCAACTGTACGAATTTGAAGCCCTGGTGTTGGCCCAAATTCTGCTTGCCGACAAAAAGTTTGACGATGCCCGCATCGTGCTCAACTGGATACTGCAATGGGCGCAGCGCTACCAGCGCCACTTGATTGCTGCCCAAGTAAAGTTAATGCTGGCCAAAACCAGTCATTATAGTGATGACAGGGCGGCGGTTTTGCCCCTGGTTCTGCAGAGTATGGAGACGCTAGAACCGGTCAGCGCCGAGATCCACTTTGTTGGCCACCGAGAATGGCTGTCGGGTTATTTGACCGAGTTAAGAGCGCAAAACAAACACGCTGTATTTTGCAGCAAATTGTTGGCCGCCTTTGGTCAATCAACCAAACAAGACACCAGCTCAAAATATAAAGAACTGCTGACCAAGCGGGAATGGGATGTGGTGTACTTGATAAAACAGGGCCTGTCCAACAATCAAATTGCCACCGGGCTGTCCATCTCACTGGGTACGGTGAAACGCCACGTCCATAACCTGTTGGAGAAACTGGCCGTTAGCAAGCGCTATGAAATTATCAATCGTCTTGAGTTATGACGGTCTAGGGGATTCCTCTGCTGCAATTAGTGTGTTACCTTTGCCGCGCCGCTGTTGTTTAAAGTCTTTGCTTTGATTGTCCAAATTTAACAGGAACAAATTAAACATGAACTTTAAAACAAAACAACATTTTCCATTTTTACAAGCACTTGAAGACAATTGGCAGGTCATTTTTGATGAGTATCTGGCGGTCAAAAACCAGCTGGTCGATTGGCCTGAAAAAGATTTGTATAACGCCGGTTGGGAAGCCTTCGGGATATTCGACTGGCCATCGGGCGACGAGTTGCCCAGTGCCGCCCTGTGTCCCAAGACCAAAGAACTGATAAAACAATTGCTGCCCAATCATGGTGCCACCGGTTTCTCACGGCTGGGCCCAGGCACCTTGATGACACCACACACCCGTCACGCCGGGCCG
>JABSOG010001371.1 GCA_013216025.1 Algicola sp.
AATTATTGGCATTCGCTACTGAATCGAATGAGCTAATAACCATTAATGCAATTAATAATGCCATTTGTATTTTAAACATTTTATTGTCCATTAGATGTTGATTCTTTGGGGAAGTAGTATGATCGCAAAGTAAGCCCATGCTCACTTCTTACAGCGTTTTCTGCCTTGATACCATCAACTTCGCCTTCTGGTGTCGTACCTGGTTGCCTATAATTAGATGCCTTCTTATTCGATATTTGATATATACCGTTTATAATTGAATTAGCATGACCAAGCTCATGTGCAAGCCCAACAAATGCAGGCCTTTTGGTTTGGCCATTGTCATCTGCACCACTTTCATTATGAGTCTTTGCTGGGTCAAATTTTATAATAGCCTCTGTTCCAGTGCCATTGATTGCTGCCAACGTAGTACCTGGCCCAGTAGTGGTTATATTCCTTCCATTTGATTCTACAATAGTAACATCTGGCGCGCCATCACGATTAATATCTGCTAAAAGCTTACGTCCCGCAGCTTTGCTTTTTAGTTTTTTAATTAACTTTTTTACTTTTCTTTTAAACTTACGAGAACCCTTAATTTTCAGTGCTTTCCCTGTAGGGTCTGTAAATTTGTAAGGATTGTTATTAACATACAAATACCGATTAAACGACATTACTGGGTTTTTTGAGGTATAACCAACCGGATCATTACTCAAAAACCGCCCAAGCAACGGGTCATAGTACCGCGCCTGCATGTAATTCAGACCAATGTCGTTATCCCACTGATGTCCCGTATAGCCAACGTTGGTATTATCCACACTTTGACTGCCATCACCAAGTGAAACTTGAGCTTCTGTTACCAACTCACCGCCGAGAAAGATGTAATCTGTGATGGTTTCGGTTTGCTGATCCCATTGGTAGACCATTCGGCCTGACTTATCGTAAATACTGTATCTTGCCTTGGTGGGGGCATTATTTTTGGTATCTTTGACTCGCTTGCCATTGCCATCATAGACATAAGAATGGCCACCAGTACCAGTCACTTGCCCAGCTTGGTTTCTTGGTAAATCGACATTGCCAGTGTTCGTTACCGCGCCTTTTTTGTCGTAGGTAAAGCTGTAGCTTTTGGATTTACTGCCGCTCACACTGGCTGAATTTAGGCGTTTGGTAGTAGGGTCGTAAACGTAACTAACCGCCATGCTACCCATGCTCTTGCTGGTGATGTTACCCATGGTGTCGTAGGTGAAACTTGCTGCACCCCATTTACCATTTGCCGCCGTCAACCTGTCGAGACCATCGTAACCCATGGCAATGTTGTAGGTTGTATCCTTGTGGTCAGTGATACTGCTGGTATTGCCGTTACCATCATAGGTGTATTGCAGGTGGGTTAGTGATGTACTGCCCTTGAGTGTTTTGAGGTGTTCTGGCAGTTGTCGGTTATTTAATGTCAGGTTGTATTTTAAGCCATTGCCATAGGTGAAATCAGTTAACGTACCGTTGGCGTGATAACTCGGCCCCGTTGCAAAATCGCCCGCTTTGGTGGGCTGACCTAGAGCATTGGGCGCGTAGCTGATTTGTCTGCCTGACGGATAGGTCAAGGTTGATTGATTGCCCAACGAATCGTAACCGTATTTCAGTTCAAAGGTTTGACCGTCTAGCTT
>JABSOG010001372.1 GCA_013216025.1 Algicola sp.
CCAGAAGGCATAGTTCTCTTGGCTATCTCAGCCCTGAGAACTTTGAAATAGAGAATGCTGCTTAGTTGAGTGTCCAAGTTTACCAGTGCAGATCACCACTTATCAGGGTTATAAATCAGACACTTTCACCTTAAGAGGCATCTTTGCCAAACTGGGGTTTGTACGGGGCGCGACTGAAGATGGCGGGCGTTTTTTCAGTTATTACAAAGACTTCAACAGTGTTGGTATTAAGGTTTGTGTTGAGTTCAGCGGCAGCTTTTTGCCCGAAGAAAATGTACCTGCAGTGTTGTATCATTTATGGTTTGAGTCACATAGCCATACCGATGGCGCTGGCAGGTTTGGCTGGGCGGATTCGATGGCGATTGAAGATGTGCCAGCGGTATTGCTGGCTGAGGCAATGGCTGACTTTGCGGCAGTTGCGGCCAGCACTGATGGGTTTTATGCTGATTGGGCGCGTGTTGAGCCGGGGTGAATTACCCGACCTGACGATAAGCTGAAGGCATACAGTTGTATTGTACTTTAAAACATTGGCTGAAATACGAATGGGAGGTAAACCCAACTTGATGCGCCACATCTGAAGGGGTTAAGCCTTTGGCTAACATTTGCGCGGCTTTTTTAAGGCGGAAATTTCGAATGGATTCTTTGGGGGTTAAATCTAGCAAAGACTTAATTTTGCGACTGAGTTGGCGGTTGCTGATGGCCAGCTTATCTGCCATGAATGGCACGTCGAGTTTCTCGTCGTGGTAGTTGTGTTCGAGCAGTATATTGATTTTGTTCAAGAACGTTTGGTTGGCATCGGTGATGCCGTTTATCTGGCTGATTTGGGGGGCGATGTCGTGAGCCGTTTTGCTGTCTGTTTCGCTCTTTACTTCGAGAGCTGCATCGTTGTTTGTATTGCTGCCGGTATTTGGCTTAGGGTTTTGCTCAGGCAAATCCTGTGGTTCGAGGGGTAGGTTGAATTCTCTTTGAAAGCGTTGGCGTAACAGGGCGCGAATAGACAGTAAGTTGTCGATGCGCGAAATAAGTTCAAACGGGTTAAAGGGTTTGTCGAGGTATTCGTCGGCGTTTTGTGACCAGGCTTCGATGCGGCTTTGTACGTCGCCTTTGGCGGTGAGTAATATCACTGGAATATGACAGGTTAGCTCGGTTTGTTTTAACACTTTAACCACTTCGTGGCCGCTAAGCCCGGGCATCATCACATCGCTGATCACTAAATCAGGCAGGTGTTCTAGGGCCATTTCTACCCCTTGTTGGCCATTTTGCGCGGTAAGGCACACAAAGCGGTCTGACAGGGTTTCGACCAACAAGGTCAGTATGTCTGCGTTGTCGTCAATCATCAGTACGGTTGTGGCTGTGTCTTCGATGTTTTGGGGTTGATGCAAGGTCACGGCCTGTTCGGCGCTCATCGCATCTATTTCCATTTGGGTGGTACTGCCGAGGTTTTTAATATCTCGGTTGGGGCGGTGTGTGTCACAAACAGGCAAGGTGACGGTAAAGGTACTGCCTTTGCCCAATTCGCTGGTCAGCTTGATTTGTCCGTCATGGTTGGTGACCAGTTCTTTGACCAGCGCTAATCCTATGCCTGCACCGGGAATTTGTTCGACATGAGCATCATCAACCCGGGTGAAGCGGT
>JABSOG010001373.1 GCA_013216025.1 Algicola sp.
CCAACAACACCAACGGGTACCGGTTGCAGATGGCTATCTAAAACATAAACCTGAGTATTGGATATGGGCCGCCCGATACTCAACTGTCCTTGTTGCTCAACATCCACCAGCCCAAAAGTACTGTTGATGGTGGTTTCTGTTGGGCCATAAGCATTAATGGCCTTGCGGTTATTATGCTGACAATAGCCGCGGATTTTTGCCGCCACCGTTTCGCTGACCTGTTCGCCCCCAACAATCAAGGCAGGGCGACAAGCACCGACTTGTTCGAGTTGCTCAATCACTTCGCCAATAAAAGCCGGAGTGCCGTTGTATACATCGATTTGATAACGCTGGATCAGCTCGGCAATGGCTTGAGGATCTTTGCTCGCGGCATCAGTGGCAATCACCACAGACTTACCTTGTGCCAGTGACAACAGGCCTTTTATCGAGGCATCAAAAGCAAAAGAAGCGGTCCAAAGCCAAGGGCCAACGGCACCATTGTCTATCGATAACAATGCAAGTTGGGTTTTAAACGACTGGTTGTAGGCCATCAGGTTGCCATGCTCAACCATCACCCCTTTGGGCTGTCCGGTCGAACCCGAGGTGTAAATCACATAAGCCAGATTGCCGGCTTGGTGTGATTGGCTGCATTGCCGATCACGACTGTAGTGCCCTGCCAATGTTTGCCGTAAATCTGGGTCATCTAGCCAGATTGTCACTAATGTCACTGAAGGTTGGCTCAATTGGCCATTGTCAAAACGCGTTGTCAATTGTTTTTGGCACAACAACACACTGATGCCGCTGTCATTCACCAAATAATCGAGGCGACTTTGCGGATAATTAGGGTCAAGCGGCACGTACGCCCCACCCGCCTTGAGAATAGCCAGTATGCCTATCACCATATCGAATGAGCGTTCAACACAAATGCCCACCAAAGTATCGGGTTTAACCCCTTTCGATACGAGGTAATGTGCCAGCTGATTGGCCTTTTCGTTAAGGGCCTGATAACTGAGCTGACTTTGGCGTTGCTCGTGCTCATCGATAAACGTCAGGGCAATGGCGTTCGGCGTTTGTTTGACCTGTTGTTCAAACAATTGATGAATACACAGGTCTTGCGGCAGCTCGGCATGGCTACCATTTAAATCATGCAATAGATACTGTTGCTCTTGCTCGCTGAGCATCGGCAACTGGCCAATTCGGGTTTGTGGGTCGGCAACAATACCCTGCAACAAACGCGTCAGATGTTGAGCCAAACGCGCAATGGTTTTGGCGTCAAACAAGTCGACCTTGTAATCAAAATTCAAGGTCAAGCCGCTGTCACTTTCAACGGCATTTAAGGTCAGCTCAAACTTGGCAACCGACTTGCTATCCTCTTTATGACTGCTCTTTCTATGGCTATACAGGGGGCTGAGGGTTAAATCGGCTTGTTCAAGTGCCACCGACTGATTGATATTCATTGAAAACATGATTTGAAACAGCGGCGAATGGGTGGTACTACGGCTTGGCTGCAAGCGCTCAACCAAATGTTCAAAAGGCACATCCTGATTGGCCTGAGCATCAAGGTTGGTGGTTTTAATCTGTGCCAAATAGTCGCTAAAAGTGGGGTTACCGCTGCAATCAGCGCGTAATACCAGAGTATTGACAAAAAAGCCGA
>JABSOG010001374.1 GCA_013216025.1 Algicola sp.
ACTTGCATCCTCGTGCTACCGCCACCATAAAGACATTAGCACCAAGCAACTCATCACCAACAAACTTCTCACCGACGAGCAGGGGTATCCGCTTGATCATTGGCCCCGAAGGCGGGCTTAGTGACAGCGAAATCGAACAGACCGTGCAACAGGGTTTTACCGAAATAGCCCTGGGACCAAGAATATTGCGAACAGAAACCGCAGGACTCACGGTAATATCAGCATTACAATTACAATTTGGAGATTTAGCGTAAATGGCCACAAAACCAATCAAACTGGGGATCGTGATGGATCCGATCCAAAACATCAACATCAAAAAAGAAACCAGTTTTGCGATGTTGTTGGCGGCACAAAGTCGCGGCTATGAGCTGTTTTACATGGAAATGGCTGACTTATATATGCTCGACGGCACCGCTTACGGCACCATGAAACCTTTAACCGTCAAAGACGATCCTAATGATTGGTTTAGCCTCGGCGAACAAATGGATGTACCATTGACCGATTTAGACACCATTTTGATGCGTAAAGATCCGCCGTTTGACACTGAATTCATTTACGCCACTTATATGCTCGAACAAGCAGAACAAGGCGGCACCTTGATTGTCAATAAACCGCAAAGCCTGCGTGATGCCAACGAAAAGCTGTTTACCGCTTGGTTCCCACAGTGTACGCCCGATACTTTAGTGACCCGCTCTGAAGCCAAAATTCGTGATTTTTATCAAACCCACGGCGACATCATTCTCAAGCCGCTAGATGGCATGGGTGGCGCCTCAATATTCAGGGTTAAACCAAACGATCCCAACCTCGGCGTTATCATTGAAACTCTAACCGACTACGGCAAAGTCTTTGCCATGGCTCAGCGTTTTATCCCCGACATCACCACCGGCGACAAACGCATTTTGATGATCGATGGCGAGCCTATCGACTATTGCCTGGCGCGTATTCCAGCCAAAGGCGAAACCCGGGGTAACCTGGCAGCCGGAGGCACTGGTGTAGCGCAACCATTATCTGACTCTGATAGATGGATCGCTGAGCAAGTAGGGCCTACACTAAAAGAGAAGGGCCTAATATTTGTAGGGCTTGACGTCATTGGTGACAAGCTGACAGAAATAAACGTTACTAGTCCTACCTGTATAAAAGAGATTGAAAACGCGTATGATGTTGACATAACCGGCAAGTTATTCGACGCCATTGAAAGCAAACTGGCTTGACATAACCTCGGGCAAGCCCTTGGATCCCACCATTATACAGACACAATTGATGGCAAAAACGCAGCCAAAAAACAACCGATAATATGGCCGACATGATGAATGATGAAATCGATAGGTACTCAGCAATGAAAGACACCATGGGCCACGCCAGTATGGCTGCGGGCATGACCGCACAAGGGGTCGATGACTTGACCACGGGCAGTTTGGAGAATCATTTTTTGATTGCCATGCCAACCCTGCACGACCCGTTTTTCAGGCGCACCGTCACCTATATTTGTGAGCACAGTGCTGAGGGCGCGATGGGGTTGATCATCAATCACCCCATCGACATCAATGTGGGTGAGTTGTTGAACAAAATCGACATCGATACCAGTGCCATTGGTCAGTCTTTTCCCAACACGGTTTTTTCGGGTGGCCCGGT
>JABSOG010001375.1 GCA_013216025.1 Algicola sp.
GCACCCGCTGCTTTAAAGATTTGCTCACCAACCATCCAGTCGTTTGAACCGTTCATGAAGTTTTCAGCCGCTTCACCCGCCATGTCAGAGAAAGCTTCGTTCATGCCGCCAGACTCGCCAGAGTAAACCAGACCTGAACGCTGTTCAGTTACGCCGTGGCTCACTTCGTGTGCTGATACGTCAAGGCTAACTAATGGGTGGAAAGTTGATGCGCCGTCACCAAATGACATCGCAGTACCATCCCAAAAGGCGTTTTCGTAGTTGTTTGAGTAGTGAACACGCATTTCAAGCTTTTGGTTCAATGGTGTTACACCGTACCAGTCGCCGTACATGTCAAAAATAACGTTACCGAATGCGTGAGCATCGTTCAACGGTGAATGCGCACCGTTGATGGCTTTATAAGAATTTTCAGGACAAGTGAATTCGAAAGAGCCTGTTTTTCGTGATACACGAGTACCATGATTCATGTCGATGGTTTTAACATTGTCGTTTTCCATCATACAGTTACCGCCACTTTCGGTCACTTTAAGTGCCGGAAAGTCGCTGCCGTAGTAATACATACCTGTTTTAGCGTTACCGCCCGGGCCAGTTGCCTAAGCTGGAGTTGTTGAACCGCCGCCGTTATCTGGTTTGCCACCGCCACCGCCTGGCTTGCCTTTATGCGCTATGGCATTCCATGATTTAATCATGTCGCCAGTTTTGGCATCGATTACAGCTGATGGACGAGAGACTTTATCTGATTCTAAAAAGTCGACTAAGTAAGCCAGTTTTCGTGAGTTAGCGTCGATGATCAGTTTTACTTTGATGTTTTCAATTTTGTCTGCGCCGAATTTAATTTTTAAGGCGTTAACGGCGTGTCCGGCTGAGATGCCTGGTTTTACGTCGATACCGGCAAAGTTTGAAATATTGCCCATAGCCGAGAAGATATTACCTTTGCCATTTTTTTCGGCAACAATGTGCTCGCCCCAAATTGGCACGCCTTTATAAGAGAGGGTCATTTTGGTTTTTGTGTGGTCGCCAACGATATCAAACTCAGTCTGCTCGGTTGCAGAGTGATTTGAGTCTAAACCAAAAGCGTGTGCTACTGCGTTATTAGTGTTGCCTTGTACTGACACCGCTTTGCTAACTGCTGCTGAAGCAGGTGCGATGGTAAATGCCAACAAACTACTGACTAACAATGCTTTTGATTTGTTCATGAATTTTTTACCCTTCAAGTATCGTAAATTAATGTTTTATATCGTTTTTATTATTATTGGTTTGCCATTTGGCTAAAAGTTGAGCGTATTATATATGCGCGTTAACATATTGCAACCCCTTGTTTAATATTAATTCACAATTGGTGGGTAACTATTTGATTTTAATCTGATTTATAAATTGATTTAATTTTGAGCTTGTGGGTTTTTGTTAACAGGTGGTGGTTTTGAATGGGTTTGATGGGTCAAGTGGTAATTAGTTAGCTTTGAGAAATGGTGGGTTTGGGTGGTTTTTTGGTTGGAGGTGGATTTTTTGGGTGGGGCTTCGTTTGGCGCTGGTGGTATTTGGGGTGGGGCTTCGATAGGGGCTGGAGGAACGGAGGCTTCGCAAGGGGGTCAAAGCATTTGATTTTGT
>JABSOG010001376.1 GCA_013216025.1 Algicola sp.
CTTACCCACAAATCCATCATAGAAACGTTGGTGTGCAATCAGCGAAAATTCATCCTCACGTTGGTCATATTGTTTTATCCAGTCGATTAACATGCCAAGGTTTTTATCTTGGGCGGCTTTGGTTTCATATTTGTGCGGCTCCCAAGGGCGATTTTTGGCATTTTCGACACATTGTTCAGCACTTAAGTTGATGAAAATAATTTCGCTGGCCTGATGCGCGACCAGTTCAAGCAAGTCGGCATAACAGCCTTCAATGACCCAGTTTTTGTTGGCTTTTGTAAAGGCTTTAATTTGCTGTTCTGACTGCGCCAATGGGGTTCGTTGCGGTGGTGTGGTTGGCAACCACGCGAGGTTATCAAGATCTAGGTGAGCTAACTCTTTACCGGGCTGAAGGCTCTTTTTACTGGGCTGAAGGCTCTCAACCAATTGTTTCGCCAGCGTCGACTTGCCTGAACCCGAATTGCCGAATATTAGTATGTTGGTCATGGTTATTTCCTTATTCTTGGGTGTTATTTATTGCCTTATTTTACCCAATTGTTCATTCAACTTATACCAAATCCATTAAAGTCTTCGGTCACCCTCGTCAATTGTACATTCATTAATACTGGCATCGCGGGTTTGCATTAGCCCCTGCTCGTCAAATTCCCAGTGCTCGTTACCATAAGCCCTGAACCATTGGCCATTGTCGTCGCGATACTCGTATTCAAAATGTACGGCGATGCGGTTATCGGCGTAGGTAAACAGTTCTTTCTTGAGTTCGCAATGCCTGCTTATTCCCCATTCTCGTCTATACTTTAGTGATTGATTTGACGACCAATACCGGTTTAATTTAGACCGGCAAACGGGTACCAAACTATGTTTAAAAAAACGCTGGTTTGCAGGGCCATTCTTTGCGCACTGACCCTCAGTGCTACGCCTGCTCATGCTGTTTTGGTCAATGCAGGGCAAGATAAAGACAAAACCATTGAAGCCATTATTGTCACTGCATCCAAGCGCGCCGAAAATATTCAACAAACCCCCGTGACCGTACAAGCGATGATTGGCGAAGATTTAAGAGATCAAAACATCGGTAATTTTGATGATTTGGTGCGTTTTATGCCCAATATCACCCTCGGTGGCAGGGGACCCGGTCAATCGGATGTGTTTATTCGCGGTTTGGCCATTCAACCCATTTCTGTGATGCTCTCTGGTGCCCAAGGCACCATGCCCAATGTGGCGATGTATCTTGATGAACAGCCCATTTCGGCCCCCGGACGCAATCTTGATATTTTTATTACTGACCTCGAACGCATTGAAGTATTACCCGGCCCTCAAGGCACTTTGTTTGGCGCAGGCTCGCAAGCGGGCACGGTGCGGTATATCACCGCCAAGCCGCAAATGGACGGTTTCTCTGCCGGAATTGGCAGCTCATTTGCCGATACTAGGCATGGTGAATCCAGCGAGTCGATTGAGGGTTATGTTAATTGGCAAGTTAGCGATAATTTTGCGTTAAGGGCGGCGTTGTATCATGTTGACCGGGGCGGTTATATCGATAATGTACTGGGCGAATTTACCCTAGACCCCGCCATCAATCCCAACTCTTCAGTCAGCCTAGCAGATTGGAC
>JABSOG010001377.1 GCA_013216025.1 Algicola sp.
GCTTATTTGTTCGTCGCAACCTGATGTGCCAGGACTTTCCGCCACCACCGATTGGGGCCATTTTAAGCCCTCAAGAAGATCCCACTTTAACCGTTAGAGAGCGTTTCGAAACCGCCCATTTGCAAGATGGCTGTGAAGCCTGTCACCAGTATATTGATGGCATTGGTTTTGGTTTAGAAAACTACAATGCGGTGGGTCAGTTTGTGACCACCGAAACCACCGATGATGGTCAGGTAAAACCTGTCAACGCATTAGGTTATATCGGCAGCCTGCTGTCGGCAGAGACCTTTTTATCAGAAAGCGACCCTGTGGTGGACTATCAGGGTATGGATGAACTGACCGCACTGATTGCTGACAGTGCCCATGGCAAGGCCTGTTATGCCCGTCAGTGGTATCGCTACACCCGTGGTCAACGAGAAACCATCACAGACAGTTGTACTTTGCAGGTCTTTGGTCAGGCATTTAAAGACAGCAGCAGTAGCAGTGCCAGTATGCTGGACCTAATGGTGCAGTTCACACAAACCCAAAATTACAGCTTACGCAAATAAAGGACAAACCGATGAAACTCTTAAAACAAAAAATGCAACGTCGTGATTTCCTTCGATTGATTGCCAAAGCGGGACTCACCACCGCGTTTGCCACCCAGTTTGCTTTTGCACCCAAAGCCTTCGCAGCAGCGGGCAGCGCAAAACGCTTTGTGATGGTGTATTACCCCAATGGTTGTGTGCGAGAAAAATGGCACGACTATGCCAACGGCAGCCTGTCTGCCAGCAGTTTTGACAACAGCCCATTGCAGCCGTTAAGCAGCCATCATAATCAGATGTTGCCGATTAAAAATATCACCTTTAACGGTCATGGCGGCGTAAGCGCACATCCTGAAGCGTGTCGCGGGGTATTTTCTGGCGGCGTGAATGGCGCAACCACCTTTGATGTCGCTATTGGTGAAGCCCTTGGCGGCACTCTTGGCGGCACCCTGACCAACAATATCCATGTTGGCTGTTGGTCGAGCAAAGCCAAAGGGTCTGAATATATGCCTTTTAGCGATAAAAATGGCAATAAAATCGACGTCCCAGACAACCCGCAAACAATCTACGACAATTTGCTGGCAGATGTGGTTAACGTTGATCCACCAAGCCCACAAGATATCCGCCGTCAGCGGGTGCTCGAAGCCTTGCATGAAAACCTCGACCTGTTACAGGTCAACAGCCTGAACGTCAAGCAACAAGGCAAGCTTTTGAGTCATGAAGAAGCCTTAAGCTATTATCAAAATGTGCTCAACAGCAGTGTTGATGTCGGTGATGGTAGTGGTTTTAGTCGGCCCACAATCGGCATGACTGGCGTTGATGCCGATGCCGAACTGATTGCTCAGGCACAAATGCGCAATATTGCCATGTCGCTTGAAGCCAATATCACCAATACCGCGAGTTTTCAGTTTATGGGCGCTCAGGATGAATCGCTGCTGATAAACTTCCCCAGTATCCGTCCTTATATGGGCGATTTTGGCAGTGGTGATAAGCTCAATTACAATGAGGTACGCAGTCATGTGAGTTCGCATAACGAATCCTCATTGTTTGATGCGCAAACCCGCTGGTACAACACCATGG
>JABSOG010001378.1 GCA_013216025.1 Algicola sp.
CTCATTCCTTTTTGGATCGTTGAGCTTTATGATAAAACCGGGTCAATTGCCAGCGACTGGCACAAACAAGTACCAACAAAGCATACCAAATCAATAGTTTGATATGGCTTTGCGTCACCCATAAAACGCCGACCAGTAACCCACCATTAATCAAAGTGGCCAACACCGTCCGGTTGACCGATTGATACAATAATGCCGTTTGCTTTGCCAGCACGTCATCAGGGTTAAGTTGCAGTTTTGATGTCAATCGGGCGTTGATAACAGGGTCCTTTACTGATTATTTTATTCATTTGAGTTTAGCCAAAAACCGATGCTTTACAATGCCACAGGCAGCTCACCCGAAACACAGCTCAACTATTGCGATAACTCAATTCCCTGCAATACTTAAGAGAAACAACCCAGCAATAAAATTATTTCTACCGTTGCGGCCTGGGTTAATTTTGAAAAGATGAGTTATCAAGGTGCCACCGACCGCTGGCTGGCCGAAAATCCGCCGATCTGGCAAAGCTGGATCCCCAATCCTGTAAACCCGGGTAGCAGTTTAAACATGGAAACCGCTCACTTTTTGCAAAAAGACTCTATTGCCACGCAGTTGATTAAAATTGTATTTGCGCTGTATTGCGTCGTCGCCGTTTTTATCACCATCATTCAAGTCGTATTGGAATACAATCACACCAAAACACAAATTCACCATGAGCTGAGCATCAACAAACAGATATTTGAACCGGTGTTGGCTATTGGGTTATGGAACCTTGATGAAGAACAGATTCAAACAACCCTTAAGGGGATGCTGGCGATCCCTATCGTCACAGGCATTAAGATAGAACAAGATGGCCAATTGTTTAAAGCGGTCGGCGTGATTAAAGAACAAGACAATGTCATTACACAGTACAGCAATCAGGGAGAGCCTGTTGACGTTGATTTACCCAACACTTCAGAGATCTTTTCTTATAGTTTTGCCATCAACTACACATTTCGCAGCCAGGCACGCGAAGTGGGCGTTGCCACTTTGTATTCAGATTCGTCAGCCGTTTTTGAACGGGTAAAAATGGGCATTATCTTGCTGACCATCAACTCGATAGTCAAAACCATTGCCTTGTGGCTGTTGTTTTTCTATGTCGGCAGACGGATTTTATTACGTCCGTTAAACAAACTGATCACGACTATTCAATCAGTCGATTTTGACACCCTTGGCACCTTTGAAGTTAAACTGCATACACAGCGAAAAAACGAATTGACGGTGATCCAGGATTCATTTTCATTGATGCTCAACCAGTTGGCAGATGCCAGAAACAAGATTATCAATCTCAACAATAACCTCGAATCCAAGGTTCAAAAACGCACGCTCGATATAGAAATGGCCAAAGAAGAGGCTGAGCTTGCCAACCGTTCAAAGTCGATATTTCTGTCAAGAATTAACCACGAATTGCGCACTCCGCTCAATGCCATTCTTGGCTGTTCACAGATACTGCATCAACAACTCAGTGGGCCTCAATATGAAGCACAAAGGCAAATGCTCGACCATACCATCCAGGCCGGTGAACACTTATTGATGCTGTTTGAAGACATTATGGCCAGTGTGGTCATGAAAGGCAGCGATGT
>JABSOG010000137.1 GCA_013216025.1 Algicola sp.
TTATTGCATTGGTCCCCATCACGCCAATCCTTGCCCCCTCTATTGCAACAATACAGCACAAAAAGTGGTTTGGTGCGTGGGCTTTTTGATGTCTTTGCTGACAAAAAACAACGGATTTGGACGTTGCCTTTAGCGCATCGTCCCCAAGAAGGTGGGGGTTTAGTGCAATATTTCCCCGATACTGGCGATTTTAAAATTTTTGAGAAGATGGTCACTTTTTCCGACATTATCTTGTTCGATGACATCCGCTTGCTGGTATCGAGTGGTTACGACGGGCTGTTTTGGGTTGATATTGAGGCAAATACAGTGACACCCTGGAGCGATGAAATTGGCAATATGCCTAAACAAATCACCAGTATATTCAAAGACTCTCATGGCAAGCTGTGGGTTGGCACAAAGGGTCAGGGTTTGGGCTTGTTCAATCCTGACAAAAATGCCTTTGGTTACTATGCCACCAGTGATGGCCTGATCTCTAACAACATTATGGGCATTGTCGAAGATGATGATGGCAAAGTTTGGGTCAGCACTGCGGTGGGACTGAGTCGTATTGACTCGCAAACTAACGCGATAATGAACCTTGAAAAAGAAGATGGTCTGCTGTTTTCGGCGTTTCAAAAAAGAGCGGTTCATAAAGGTAAAAACGGCACACTGGCTATGGGGGGCAGAAATGGGCTGGTGTTGTTCGACCCCCGTCATTTTGGTCGAACCCGACCCGCCGCCAAGGTTACCATCAATGATTTTAAGCTGTTTAACCAATCGGTTGTTATAAGCAGTGAACACAGCCCCACGGTGCTTGAAAAGCCAATAGAAGTGACCGAGCAACTGGTGTTGTCGCATCAAGACTATGTGTTTTCGTTTCACTTTAGCGCAACAGAATATTTGCGTCCGGACAAGATTCAGTTTTCTTACACCATGGAAGGGCTTGACGACAAATGGTTGTTTACCGATGCCAACAATCGGGTGGCCAGTTATACCACGCTGCCCGCGGGTGATTATGTGTTTAAGGTTAAAGCCAGCAGCAGTAAAGGGGTTTATTCGAACGAGGTAAGCCAAATCAAGATCACCATTTTACCGCCGTGGTGGTTTACCTGGCAAGCCCAGGTGATGTATGTGTTGGTGGGGCTTACGGCCATCGTTTTGTTTATCAAACTAAATACACGGCAATTGGTGCAACAGGCGCATGTGCTGGAACAAAATGTTGCCCAGCGTACCGCCGAGTTGGTACAGAAAAATCATGAGATCATCGCCACCCAACAACAGCTAGTACATGCCGAAAAAATGGCATCCTTAGGCACGTTGACTGCTGGTGTGGCGCACGAGATCAATAATCCGACCAATTATGTCACCATTTGTTCTGATTCTCTTAAAGAAGATTTGGAAGCGTTTGAACAGTATCTTTATGAATTGGCCGGTAAAGACGCCGATACCGCATTAATTGAAGATTGGACCGCCAAATTTATCGAGTTTTACCGCCACTTGGAGATCATCAAAAATGGCTCGAAGCGGATCACTCAAATTGTCGAAGATTTAAAGCTATTCAGTCAGTTGGATTCGAGCGGTGAAAAAAAGGTAACCATTACCGACATGCTGCAGTCGACGGTCAATTTAATGCGATCACAGCATTTGGGGCGAATTGAATTTGACTTGGACTTTCAGGCCCGGCCAACACTTGAATGTCATCCGGCCCAGCTCAACCAAGTGTTTATGCACCTGATAGCCAACGCCTGTGATGCCATCATCCACAGGCAACAACAAAGTTCACACTTTAAAGGATTGATCACCGCAAGCTGCCAGATAAACGAAAACACCATTGAAATTTCGATCAGCGATAATGGTGGCGGCATGAGTGATCAAACCAAAAACAAACTGTTCGAACCTTTTTATACCACCAAAGAAACGGGCAAGGGCACCGGACTGGGGTTATCGACCTCTTTTGGTATTATCAAGCGGCACAATGGCACGCTGAGCGTTGAATCTGAGCTTGGCAGCGGCAGCGTGTTCTATATTCGTCTGCCTCTTTAGGGGGTTGCGAAAGTCCGATTTACAACGTAGGGGCAATCCCCCGTGATTGCCCTTCTCATCGATAACCTGTTGAATATTAACGAGATGTATAGACGGGCAAGCACACTAATACATGGATGTGTGTAGTTAGAGCAATGCAGGACGCAATTGCCGAGGGGCATGGCCCCTACGTTGCCCTTTTCAGACTTTTGCACCGGCATCTTTTGAGGCTAATACATTATCCCCATATCCCCGGTCTCAGTTACAACCACTTTGGTGCCGGGTGTGCCTTTGAGTATCAAGGCGCAACCTCGGTAATGCGCTGGGATTTCGAATTGCTCGATTTTGCCCGCACTCAGTACATGGTGGGTATTTCTACAGCGAAGCTCTGCCATTTTTATTTCGCCTTCGCCCTCTTCACCTCCACTGAAAGTAATACTAAGCGTATCGCGCGCTATGCCATGCATCCAAACCAAGTCTTGTTCAAGGGTGGCTTCTAGCACAATTGGCTCTGGTGCGTTGATAAGGTCTTTTATCGGTTTTACCATGGCTTGCAACGTAGCTTCGTCGAGCTCGGCATTTTTTATATGACGCATGCTGTAGATGGTAATGATGGCATCGGCGTAGTGTTTTTTAAATAATTGGTGATCGCGCAGGTTTTGGCTGTTTTCGATGGCCATTTTGGTGGGTAGAAATCGTCTAAGGTGGTGGGCAGACTGTACATTTTCACCGTAGGCCGACCAGTTTTTTTGGTTGGCAAAATACACTGAATGCAACCAAGCAGACAGCGATTGTTCTGTTAGGTTTTTGGTGTTGGTCTGTGCAAGTTCATCAAGCACAGCTTTGGCTTTGATAACTTCTTTGGCACCGAGCAATTTACGGGCTTCATTGTAGCGGTTGCGAAAACCCGGAGAGATGCCATCGTTATCGGTGCCAACAAAGCTTACGCTGTGACGCAACAAATACGTTTTGGCCGATTCTACGGGTTTGCCATTGATTTTTGCTGGATGATAGCGGAAGTTTTTGATGAATCGAAAAGAGACTTTGAGGCTGTAGCCTTTTTCTGAATGGTCGATGACCTCGATGTCTTTGGGGATGCCATCGGTGCCAATGATATAACTCATCCATACCCAGCCTTCGAGCCGGGTGATATTGGATTTTTCTGTGGCGCGTTTAGAGTTGAGGTTTTCTTTGAACTTGGCTGGCTTGAAGTTGTTTTCGGATGGCTTAGTTTGGTTAGTTTCACCTTGTGCGCAGGCTAGGTTGCTAAGAGATATAAAGCTCAATAAAAAAGCTGTGAAAAGAGATAAACGAATATGTTTCATCATTGGGTTCCTTGTATACAAATAAATCTGTGTGTTGACTAGCGGCTAGGATACTGTTGATTGGTTGAAATGGCAAGTTTAGGTCATTTACGCACTGATCTTTTTATAGAGGTTTTGAAGATGAACTTATTAAAAATAGGAGTCGTTTGTTTGCTGGTTTATCTCTCTTTTATTTGTGTTGAAGGCTCGTTGGGTGGAGTTGCTTGATTTTTGTGATGAGTAGTAGTTGAAGGCGACAACGAGATTTATCATTGTCGCCTTTATTTGTAATTCTTACAAGCTACCGATAATTTATCGTTATCTATAGTAAGAGCACGGTGCAGTATTTAAACTCCACCAATGGTTGGAAAAATAATGCGTAGGGTTACTGGTGTTGCTACACCATTCATCCCAGCGAATAATTGGTCCGGTTAAACCATAGATGTTGTTTGCAATATCAATGCTTTTCATTTGACTCAGGTAGCGATAGTCACCTGTATAAATAGCAAAGTGCAAATGGTCAGGTACGTCGTATTTGGTGCTGTCTTCAACATTACTGATGTTGCCGATAATCGTGTTGGTGTCTACGTTTATGTTGTATTGAAAAATTCCCGACATGTGCATATAACCAGAATACCACTCGTTCAGTACAGTGCCATCACCTAAGGCCAGTGGCGTAGTGTGCTTTATCATGACGAATCCCCAGTCGTTATCCGAAACGACAACTTGTCCAGGGGCTACTGGGTAAACAGGCATATTTCGGTCAGCATTGCCGCTACGCCCAAGATCAATAGCAAAAAGGTCGTTCATGCCTTTGTAGCCCAGATTCGGTTCATGTGCATCACTACCTATTGTCGCTACCCAATCGACCTCATTTGCAGGAAATCGAAGGTTTAACAATGATGCTTTAACTGTATAAAACCCGCTTTTATAGCCATGGACACCTATATAGATATATGAGGATGTGTTTAGTGAAAGATTACATTTTTCTGTGGATGTGCCGCCTTTATATGGTCGACAGTCATAATTTGAAGTGCTGGGCTGAGAACCAACCTTCACATATAAATCAACATCAGCGCTTAAATTTGATAGCTCCACACTTATGTTTAATTCACCTGAGTTATTTGCGATTTTGTAGTATTGCCAGAGGCCTTGTGATACGAAGCCATTTTTCGGTGTGCCGGATGTGAGCGTTGTTGTTGCAGCTAAAGCCAAGTTGTTGATGGAAAGCAGCGCCAAAACACATATAGACAAAAATAGTTTAAATTTCATTGTTAACCTTTTATAAAAACAAATTGATATTGATACAATTAAATACCCTTCACAAATTCACTTTTTGATACGTTCCAATTTCTTACAGCGCGGCAAGAGTAAAGTAAAATGCATCAATGGTAAATACCGCATATAGGGGGTATTGCGACAGTTTTATATTATCGAAACGGATATGCATTGTACGTAACTGGTTTTTTATACACCGATACAGGTTGGCATAATACCCAAAAACTGTTAGCATTCCTAAACGTTCCGTAAATTTTGGTTACAACATGAGCTTTAATTTCTCTGTTCTTCAAGCCGAGCATGGTGACTGTATATTGGTGCAAGGTGAATTTGATGGGCAGCCTCGCAATATTCTGATTGATGGTGGATTGTCCAGAACCTACATCCACAGAAAAAGACCTCAAATACTCAAGAAGCTTTTGGAAAAGATAAAGGGCACTAATCAACGTATTGATTTACTGGTTTTGAGCCATGTCGACGAAGACCATATTGCGGGATTGCTGGCGGGTTTCAAACAGAGCTAATTGCTCGAAGAGTTAACTGACAAAGTTTGGTTTAACTCTGGCAAGTTAATCTTTGAACATTTTAATCAGACGCCAGACGAAACCAATTTAGTTGATCTTGGCAGTAACTTAACTGGCACTGATGTTGATAATCAGACCAGTATTGGTCAAGGCGTGAAGTTTGAGGATTTCATTACGGAAAAAGGTATTTGGGACCATGAGCTGATTGTTGCCGGGCAAGTGCATGAACTATTTGGTATTAAATTCACAATGCTGTCGCCAAACGAAGATAAGCTACGTAGATTACTGGTTAAGTGGGAACGCGAAGATCCTGATTCTTTAACCTCAAGTAAAAAGACCGACTATAAACATACTTTTGCTCAATTGCTTGAGGATGACAGGTTTGAAAACGACACTTCTATTCACAATGGCAGTTCAATTGCTTTCATTTTTGAATATGAAGATAAGCGATTGTTACTAACGGGGGATGCTCACGATGAGGTTGTAGTCGAGAATATCCGCAAGTTGGGCTTCAACGAAAATAACCCACTATTGTTGGATTATGTGAAACTTTCACACCATGGCAGTCAATACAATACCAGCCCTGAATTCCTCGGCATTATCAATTGTCAGAATTTTATTATTTCCACGAATGCCAATCGACATGGCCTACCAAACAAGCGCACTTTGGCACGAATTGTTGCGCAGTTCCCGAACGTAAACCTGCTGTTTAACTATCCTGATATTATCAAAAAGCAGATTTTTACTGATGATGAATTGGTTGAATTGCGTCAGGCTGGCGTGACCTTAGCTGGTTGTGAGCATCCTTTCGTTTTATGACCGATATAAGCGAAATAATCAAAGCCCACAGTGTAGTTGTCGATGGAGGTAGTGGTGTTTTAATGCAACCCATGACAGCAGACTACAGTTATGTTTTAACTGCTGCGCATAACTTACGAGTCGATTCAGAGGATACCAATAGCGCCTTAAAAGAAGCGAATGACATTGAGCTGTATACGTTTAATGCGCAAAGTGATGCGCCCGATTTGGTTGCTTTGGCGTTGTATAAACATGACACACTGGATATCGCTATTATTCAAATTGCACTATACCCGGCATTGTCTATTGGACTTTATCAAAAAAAGATAATGTTGGATGATCATGTACGGCTCTACGGTTACCCTGGCAAAAGACGTCATGTGGGTAAACCAGTTAATGAGTGGCTTAATAACCACAGTTTGGTTGTTCAAGATCGGAATGAGACCCTGTTTACACTTAGAAATAAAGTCTATGCGACTATTGATGATATTAAAGGATTTTCAGGTGGCGGCATATTTCATATTAATGAGGCGCAAGATCAAGCCTTTTTGGTTGGCATTGAATGTTCTATGGAGGATGTAAGAGAAGAACATGACCGGCTCGCTGCTACACCTGTAACGCAAGTCAACCAAATAATACAACAGCATAGTTTGGCACCTTTAAAACCGCTTCATCTTGGTGATTTCGCGCTGCTGACCGATAAAGTATTTCCTGAGGCTTATTACGAGCACCTCGCCCAATTTAAGTGGTCAAACTTCATTCACGTGGTGGACATTTTGAAAGAACTTGTTAATAAAATAGCAATTGAGATTGCCATATCACCAAATGATATTCTTGAGAATAATTTACCGCACTTTAAAGTCGGGGCGCGGGGGTTGTCTACTTTGGAGGATACAAAGCTCTGGTCATCAATGTTGGAGCTTTTGGCTATCATCACTATAGTTGAAAGCAATGATTTGACAGGGATTGCGTCGAGTTTGGATATTACAAGAATGTTGGAGAGCTTCAGGTTTGTTTATATTGATACTGACAAAAACTGGGAAGCGCACTATGAAGAAATTGTGACTGTTAACACAGATCATCTAAATGAGAATGGTAAAATAATACTTATTTTGGGACGGCAACGAATATCACCAGCCACTATTGATCAAGATGCGATTACAGAAGCTATAGAAAATATTTCTCGACCAACCACAGGTGAATTTATAGATAATGCAATACGAATTAGTGAAAACAGATACCCTGTAATTCACTGGCTGAGTTTGCATGACCAGTGTATTTTTCAACAAGCGGACAGTTTCAAAGAGTTTTCGTCAATATTTAGAAAAAGCAAGAATGTAGAGCTTTTAAAGCAAAACTATATGCCTCATTTAGCGAGCGTAAATAATTAATGAATACTGCATTTCAACAAGTTCATGGTATGGATCTCACTGTTGTTGAGAGGGAATTCGAGGGTTGGCATATATCAAGTTTCAAGGTGTCGATTGGCCGTGGTCACATTGTGGCCTACTGTTGCCAAACAACAAATTCGGCCGATTTTGCCAATGAATGGCAACAAATAAATAGCTATATAGCCGCAAAGTATGTGGCGAAAAATAAACAGCCTTTTGAACGCTGGAATTCTTACCTGTTATTTGTCTGTACGGCTAAAATCCCCAAAGCTTTGCGATATGAAATCGAAAACAATAAGTTTGCCATGCGCAAAATTGTTGTTGGTGAGGCTGGCACAGTACTTAATGACGAGGCACTGGCAATCGTTTTAAATCGTGAAATCTTATCAACAAATGTGACAATAACCAGCAACAGCAATACCACTTTTCCGCCACTCATTCTCAACAATGTGACAACCGATTTAATCGCTGCTAACCTTCAACCCGGTCGCGGTAGTGCACAAGAAAATCGCAAAAAATGGTTGGATATGGCGCGATTTACAACAAGGCAGTTGGTCGAGAGGCAGGATGGTAAAGATGAAAATTAAAAAGGTAGAAATCCAAGCATTTAAGTCGTACTTGTACCGTGAAGATGGCACATTTGATTTCACCCGGTTTGATGATGCGACACAACCTGCAAATTTTATTTCTATTTATGCGCCTAATGGATTTGGTAAAACCTCGTTCTATGATGCCATTGACTATTGTATGACGAACAATATTGGTCGTTATATAAGAGCAAAAGTGCAGGGGATGAACCAAAAAGAGGCGAAAACCCATAACCAGCAAGGTGAGAAACAATACATTCTGAGAAACAGGGCCGCTGACAGTGTAGAAAAAGAACGAAAAATTAAACTGGGCACGCAAATCAGTGTTTTTACAACATCAGATATTGAGCCTGTTCATAGCCAATACAAACCGCCAATTCGAGGATCAATGGATTATAAATTTGATCCAAAAGCGGCGCGTGTTGGCAGTGATTACTTTGAAAGCGTATTGGTCAGCCAAGAAGCGATAGATACTTTTTTGCGAGAAGATAACCCGGTAGAGCGATATAACAAGTTTATAGATAAAAGTCATAATAGCGGACTTGCAAGAGCCAATAGTAATCGTTCTATTATCAATATAATGCTCAAAGACATAGATTTGGCGGCAAATAAAGAAATTGAGAAAAGGGATAAGGCGCAAGCAGAGATTGGCAAGCTTGAAATACCTAAAGATTTATTTACGGATGTAAATAAAGTGGTCAGTAGTCTTAATGATACGGGGGTTGTTATTAATGCGCTGACGAGTGAATTTACACGAGAAGATAAACTGCGTCTTGATAATAAAGCTGTACTTGAAAGAGCTGCAACACAGCAGATGTTGGAGCTACACCGTAACAACTGTGATGCGATTGATCTGTTTTTACTAAACAGTGAAAAACTGCAATGTGACTACAGTGATAAAAAGCAACTTGAAGCGCAGATAGAATTGTTATTTGCGACTATTAATCAAAAGCAAACGTTGGCGACGCAATATAGTAAGTTGAACAGTAATCAAAAAAATGCCAGTGATTTGCGGCAATATATTGAGCAGTTAAACGGTTTTATTGCGCAAACTCCCATGCTTATAGCACATAAAGCTGAATTGGTTACAGCTATAAAAAAGAGTAATCTGTTAGAGGAGAAATTGGGGCGACTGATAGTGAGTACCCGTAATGAAATCAAGGCTTTGGTAACTGATAGAGCAGCGCTGCAAAAGCAAGTATTTGCAAATCAGTCACTTGATAGTTTGCGAGCTAAAATGACAGGCTATTACCAGCAAATTGCTAAGCTGCAAAAACAAATTGAGAGAGATAAGCTGAGAGTTGAAGTCGAAGAAGAAATACAATTCGATTGCAATAGTGCCATTGAGGAAAAGAGATATTTGCAGATGCAATTGGAAGCAGTGGATATATCGAATCCTATTAATTTTCATCTTGAAGTGGCTAGCGGTGGCAAATTAAAATCGATTTATCAACAATACGAAGATGCAGACAAGAGAATATTACAGCTAAAGCATCAGCAAACTATCGCAGAAAAAAACTTGAAGAATACAGAGTTACAGTCTCGCGCAATCACAGCGTTAATTGAGCAAAGTATGGCAATAATTACAGCAAGTCAGCAATCAAATTGTCCCCTTTGTAATCAAGCCTACGGCGATATTGAGGCTCTTCAAAAAGCGATAGCAAGCAACCCCGCTCTGTCTGTTGCAGCGCAAAAATATACTAAGGAACTCAACCAGATAAAAAATAAAGTGGAGTTTACAAGAGCTGAACTTGGCGTATTTCGTCATTCCTATTATGGTATATGCTAGGAAGCGCTAACTAAAACAAGATCATTAATTGGCGAACACATTGCGAAACAAGAAGAAAGTAAAGCGCGACAAAGCAAGTTAAGCAGCAATTTTGCTGATGATTTATATCAATTGGGTGTGCTGTCTGACAAAACACTGTCGAAAACCGAAGTCGAATTAGAGCAATATATAGAGGAAGGAATCGCAGTATGTGATGCCAAAATAGTCTCGCTTAAAGACAAAATTGCAGTTACTGAAGGAACTAAAAAAAATCTTGATGAAGCTGTAACACATCACCAACGGGAACTTGAGAATGCCCAGTCACAGCAAAGAGATCTTTCAAATAACTTGTCATTTGATGAGTTGCGAGCGTTCTTGTCAACAAATGCAATAGAAGAAGATGCAGAAATCATTGCTGAGCAAATTGACAATCTAGTTAAAGCTAGACAATTAAGCTTGGAGCAGGCCGATGAATTGCAAAACGTAATTAAGAACACTATCACAGAAGTCGCGGCTCAAGTGCCACTTGAATATCAAGATAGCGATATTCAACAGTTGCAGTCAGCAAAAACTGAACGAGAGAAAAAACTTGCTGAATTAAACAGTCAATTATCGGTGTACCAAGAGGTGCTTGCGTTATTAGATGTGAAAATTCCGCAAACTGAGGCTGAGAAGGCTGCTGTAGATAGAACTGCAAATGCCGTGTTGATTAGTGAAAAGACAAAGATAAAACTACAACATGACCAGCTGCAAAACTTAGAGCTGTTACAAACATTGGCAACCCACTTGATTGATTTTGGTGATAAAAACGAGCTACAAAAAACAGTGGATTGGGCAAACCAAGAATTAAAGTTACTCGACAGCATTCGAGTACCTTTAGAAAATGACCTGAAACAAATTTCGAATCAACTAGAACAATCTGTCGAGCAATATTTTCACACTGACCTGATCAATCAACTCTACAAGGCCATAGAGCCTCATCCAGATTTCAAAGATGTAGAGTTTGATTGTAAAATTCCTGAAACTGGTGATAAACCGGAATTACACGTCAGAGTAAAGAATGAAAATGATGGCAGTGTCATTGCACCATCCATTGATTTCAGTTCCGCGCAAATTAACGTATTAAGTTTGAGTATCTTTTTGGCTAGAGCATTAAATACAAAGGATGATAAAGGTGAGCCGGTTGACTGTATTTTTATTGACGACCCCATTCAGTCGATGGATTCAATTAATGTTTTAGGTTTGATAGACCTGTTCCGTAACATTAGTTACCGCTTTAACAAGCAGCTTATTATTTCGACGCACGACGAGAATTTCCATGAGTTACTAAAAAGAAAGATCCCAACGGATGTTTTCGGTTCAAAGTATTTGAAGCTGGAAACTTTTGGAAAGGTGGTTGTAGACCAATCATAACGGGCTGGACATCAATCCGCTTTTTTAAGCCGTTTGTTCAAGTAGTTTAATATCAGCCCCGAAAATGGCTTCAACTGGCCCTTACCGTTAAGCGTCTGTGCTTGTTTGATTTGTAGAGAGATTTCGCTCTTGGTTCTTTGGCCGGTTTTTTTGTTCAGCTGTTGTTGTATTTCATCAAGCACAGCCACACGATTGCTGACTAATCTCGTTTGATTTAAATTCAAGACACTTTCTATTTGTTGAGTAAATTCAGTGTCGGTTGAATCTACTCGCCCATCACCTTTGTAACGCATCTTGCTTTGCACAGCATATGATAGTTGGGCTGGGTTATATTTTAGCGGCAGATCACCTTTGTGTGTGTCACAGGTTTGCTGTTTATGAGGCTTGCCTTCATTGCCCATACAACATCCGAGCATATTGGTGTAATCAAGTTGTCGTGATGGACAAGCGCTTTGACTTTTCCAATGTTCCACTTTCATTTTACTAGCTTTGATTCGTTGCATGCAATAAGCACACAGGTGGCCCTGTTCTTGAAGTAAACCCTCTCTTATTTCGCTTTTAACCGGGGTGAACTGAGGTCCATCGTATTGGGCATCAGGTTGAGTGCGATATTCTATAAGCGTTTTGGGTTCGGCTGATTTGGTAATATCCAGCATGGTTAGCTCTGTAATTCCAATCGCATTTTGGCTCGAAGTAGCTCAGGGATCTCACCGTTAAGCTGCTCTTCAAGGCCATCAATTGTCGCTTGAGCCTGCTCAATTTTTTCATCCTCAATCAGATCAAATAGAGTGTTTAATGCCTGTTCAACCTCTGGCGTTCTGGTCAATTGCATGTCTTGGCCGTCTATTAGCATGATCTCATTAAGCACCTGATTACTGGTCAGGCCGTATGATTGTTTTGGTTGGGTCAAGCACACCTGATTATCATCATCCCGATGTAACACACGCAATTGTTCGGCTTGTACTTCGCCAAGAGCCTGAGGTGAATGGGTGGTCACAATAAATTGGCATTGAGTAAAGACTTGGGGTAACTGCCTGATCATGCGCCTTTGCCATTGTGGATGTAGGTGCAGGTCAAATTCATCTATCAATATGACGCCCTCACCAGCTAAAGGGTTGTCACCAATTGGGTTGGCAATGGCGAGTCGACGGGCCAAATCGCCGGTCAGTGAGATCATGCATTTTTCGCCGTCCGATAGTTGCTCTACATTCAATTCTTCGCCATTTTTAAACGCTGTCATGCGCAGTGGGTTTCGACGGACTTTAAAATCTGTAAACTCGGGCAAGAACTGTGTGAGTGCTTGTCTCACGGCTGTTAATTGACGGTCTGGAAATTCCCAACCTTGTGGTTTGTTGGGGCTGTCGAGGTAGGCTCTATTTTCGTTTTCAAGATCTTCTCTTTGTCTGAACCATGAAAAAAAACGTTTGAAATTGGCGTTGCCAGTTAGTGCATCTTGCCAAGCGTCAAGTTGGTCAAACTTTTGATTTTTTTCAACTTTGAGTGCAATGTCGCCAACGGCTCTATTAACCGGATAATAGCAAAATAGTGGGATCGCACATTGGCTGTCGCTCAGTGCATCACGTAATGCATTCACGAAAGGTTTAATTTGGGCGATATCGCTGACTCGTTGTACCTTTCTAGCTGGTCTTGTTTTGGCCAATGACCAATGCAATGAGGCTGTTGTACTTGCAGATATAACAGCGTCATTGGTGCTATTGTTTATATCTTGTTCGGTTATGTTTTTGCCGGGACTCTTGGTGTTCTTAGTCCTTGCTATCACCCAGGAAAGTAGTAGGGTAATCGCCTTTAAAATGCTTGTTTTACCTGCACCATTAGAGCCCGTTATTAAGGTTAGCTGGTCATCAAATGGTAACTCTAATGACTTGATGCCACGAAAGTTCTCCAGCTTTAGTTTTGACAGTTTCATTCGGTTTCTTATGCTCTTTACCTATGCGGGTATTTAACCATTATTTCAACTGGCTATCCAATAGTTTAGTGTAGTGACCGTCCTTGGGGGTCACACGCCATCCATGGCGCGTCGGGGAGTAAATCCCCTGCCTACAGGAGATTTTCGCAACGCATCCATGGCCAGCGCGAAGCGCTGTTTACCACCCGCAGCTTCTACCTTCATTCTCTTTATCCAACCACTCCTGCAACGGCGCAAAATACTCTAGCATGGCGGTTGCGTCCATTTGCGTTTGGCCGTTCATGGCTTTTAACGCTTCTGGCCACGGTTGGCTCATGCCCATTCTTAACATGTTGTTGAGCTTTTTGCCTGCTTTTTCGTTGCCGTATATTGAGCAGCGATGCAAGGCTTCCTTGTTACCGGCGATGTCACACAGTGCTTTGTGAAATTGGAACTGCATGATGTCGGCGACAAAGTAACGGGTGTACGAGATGTTGCCCGGGACGTGGAATTTTGCGCCGGGATCAAAGTGTTCTTCACCGCGATGTTCTGGGGCTTTGATGCCTTGATATTGTTCGCGCAGTTTCCACCAAGCAGCGTTGTAGTTTTCTGGTTTGACTTCGCCACTGGCCACCTGCCAGCGCCATTTATCTACCAATAAACCCCATGGCAAAAACGCGACTTTGTCTAATGCCATGCGCAGCAGGGCTGGGATGTCTTCTTCAGCGCCGGGAATTTTGTCGAGTAAGCCAATCTCTTTTAGGTATTTAGGGGTGATTGATAACGCAATCGCATCACCGATGGCTTCGTGAAAACCGCCGTTGGCGCTGTCTTTAAACAGGTGAGAGTGGTTCTGATATGCGCGAAAGTAGTACAGGTGCCCCAGTTCGTGGTGAATGACTTTGAAGTCTTCGGCGTTGCGCTGAATGCACATTTTTATGCGCAAATCTTCTACGCCGTCGATGTCTTCTGCACTGGCGTGGCAAACTACGTCACGGTCTTGTGGTTTGGTGAACTGTGAGCGGGTCCAAAAGCTTGGTGGCAATTTGCCCATGCCTAG
>JABSOG010001379.1 GCA_013216025.1 Algicola sp.
CACCCACGCCACCGATATGCAACTCGCCAACTGCACCTTTGGGCAATAGCTGGTTTTGTTTACCCAGCACTAACAGTTGACTATTGTCCATTGCCCGTCCGATGTTCATTTGGGATGCGCCGTTAAGCTCGGCAACACTGGCGCAAACCGTGGTTTCGGTAGGACCATACGCGTTAAACAGGCGATATTTGGCCGCCCAGCGTTTGGCCAATGACACGTCACAGGCTTCACCTGCAACTATCAAGCTTTGCAACGCGTATGGTTGGTTTATATCGATATGCTCTAATAATGCTGGCGGTATCGTGGCATGGGTAATTTTTTGCTCAAGCAATTGGGTTTGCAGGGCATCAACCGACTGTTTTTGGGTGTCAGAGCTGACACACAAAGTGGCGCCTTTAAGCAGGGCCATCAACCATTCAGAAGTCGCCGCGTCAAAGCTTAACGAGGCAAATTGTAAAACTCGGCTTTGCGCCGTTACCGCAAATTTGTTTTGCTGATACTGGGCCAAATTTACTGCCCCGCCATGCTCGACCATCACGCCCTTGGGCAATCCGGTGGAGCCTGAGGTGTAAATGACGTAAGCCAGATTTTGAGGTGACAAAGCACTTGGCGTTAGTGCTGTAATCGGATTTGTGTTGTCTGTTGTCAGTTGGTCATCTAAATACACGGTTGAGACGTCGATGGCCACATTCAGTGAATTTTGGCTGACCAACAATTCAATGCCACTGTCTTTAACCATATGGTCTAAACGGGCTTGCGGATAAGCAGGATCAAGCGGCACATAAGCCCCGCCCGCTTTGAGTATTGCCAGCACACCCACAATCATGTCCATCGAACGAGACACGCACAGGCCGACCAAAATATCGGGTTTAACGCCTTTGGCGACCAAATGATGGGCCAATTGGTTGGCTTTTTGATTCAGCTCGCAGTAGCTCAGTTGCTCACCTTCACACATCAACGCGGTATTATCTGGCGTGCACTCAACTTGGCGTTCAAACAACTGGTGAATGCATTGGTCTTTGGCGTAATCGACTTGTGTGTCGTTAAAGGTATGCAACAGTTCGTATTGTTCCGTCTCAGTCAGCATCGGCAGCTGTTCAACTAAAGCGTTGGCATTGGCGGTCATGCCCAGTAATATTTGTTTTAAATGGCCCAGTAATTGCGTTGGCAACCCGGCGACAAAACGCGACAGCTGACTTTCGAGTTTAACCGTTAATACCCGGCTCATGGTGGCGTTGATTGACAGACCAAAGTTGCTGCCCTCAAAGCCTTCAACATTGGTGATGTTCAGGCCCGAATCTGCGCTCTTTTGTGCCAATGCATCGTCTACTGGATAGTTTTCGAACACCAAGATGCTGTCGAATAAAGCGCTATCGCCAGTCAAACCGGCAGCACGGTTAATGTCGGTCAGGGGTAAATAACCAAACTCGTCTCGTGCGACTTGTGCTTGATGCAGCTGTTGTAGCCAGTCGGTTACTCGGGTCTTAGCTTTTACGTCGACCTTAACGGCAACGGTGTTGATAAACAAACCGACCATTTTTTCAACCCCCGCCAATTGCGCCGGTCGGCCAGAGACAGTGGTGCCAAA
>JABSOG010001380.1 GCA_013216025.1 Algicola sp.
GGTTGTATTCCGACCATTGCGCCATTTGTGCTCGGAAAAATCGCCCGAAAATCGGCTACCAGTTATCCTCAACTGCAATTAATGCTTCAAGAAGATACCTCTGACAATCTATTGGCCGGTTTGGCTGAAGGTGAAGTGGATATGGCGATTATGGCATTGCCTTACAAAACTGATGGTTTTAACGAAGTGGTGCTGGCCGAAGACGCATTTAATTTGGTGTTGCACAAACAGCTTGCCAAGGACTATCCTTCAAACGAAGTTAAACACCTGCCCGCTGGCAGTATCTTTTTATTGAAAAAAGAACACTGCCTCAGTGAACACAGTAAAAGCCTGTGCAAAATTGTCGAACAAACCAAGATCCATGGGTTTTCGGCCACTAGTCTGCATACGCTGGTGCAAATGGTGGATACCCGCCAAGGGGTGACATTTTTGCCACAAATGGCGATCAACAGTGATATTCTGGCCGGTACTGAACTGGTTACCCGACATGCCCAGCCTGTAGGGGCTCACCGCAAAATTGCACTGTTGTGGCGTAAAACCAACAAGCGGGTAGACACTTTTGTTAATCTGGCGATGATCATATCTGAAGTCGTCAGACAAAAGTGTGCTAAATAACTGGCAATAGTATGTTTTATGTTTTTGATAAATAACAATATTTAAGCTCGGCGAATAAAAGTTTAAAATTTTTTAACCAATTTCCAAACTTTTTGTGAGACTCGCTCTACTTTATAACAAACGGATGAACTGGATAATAAGTGTTTAACCAAACAGACGAGAAGTTAATCAGTAAAGCCATTGCAGGCAACAAGTCAGCTTGGCTCAAGTTGGTCAAGCGATACGAAAAACTGGTCTATAACTACGCATTGCGCATGGTCAGTAATCAAGACGATGCGATGGACCTGATGCAGGATACTTTTTTGTCAGTATTTCGCAGTTTGAATACTTTTCGTGGCGAAAGTTCATTTAAGAGCTGGATGCTTAAAATTGCCCATTACCGATGTATCGAGTTTTACCGCAGACGCAAGAAAACGGTTGATTTGGATGCCGTGCCGGAGGCCTTCAACGAAGCAGGTGAAAATTGTCCGGAGTTGTCGGTAGTGTCACAGCAACAGGGCGAAGACTTGGTAGGCGCAATGAGCCAATTGCCGGTTAACCAGCGTGCTGTGATTGAAATGAAGTTTTTCCAATTTTTGACGTTTGAAGACATTGCCAAACAATTGGGCATTTCAACGAATACGGTTAAATCTAGGTTATATGCAGGGTTGGGTAAAATGAAACAAGTTTTGGAGGTCGCCAATGTCAACTGATAAACAAATGTTTGAAGACTGGCTCGATGGTAAAACTGTCGATAGCCCCACTGAACAAAACTGGCACGATAACGATGAGTTGAAGGACCATTATGAGACGGGGTTGTGGTTGAAACACCAAGCCGAGTGTTATCCCCAGCAGTCGGTGCCGCAGTGGGACGCTGAGTCTACCTTTGCATTCAACAAAGAGCAGAAGGATAGGTTAGGATGGTTACGCGTACCGCCTCAGTTGTCTATGGCGATGGCGGTAGCAGCCAGATTAATGG
>JABSOG010001381.1 GCA_013216025.1 Algicola sp.
ATAGCCTATCACACCCGTTGCGTGGCCAAAGGCTCCGAAGAGGCATTGATCATCGCTGATATGCCGTTTATGAGTTACACCACGCCAGAACAAACTTACGCCAACGCCACCATATTGATGCAAGCGGGTGCCAACATGGTCAAACTTGAGGGCGGAAAATGGTTGATTGAAACCATACAAGGCCTGACAGAACGCGGCGTGCCGGTGTGTGCTCACCTAGGTTTAACACCGCAATCGGTAAATATTTTCGGCGGTTTTAAAGTCCAGGGCCGTAGCGAACACAAAGCCAACGAAATGGTCGAACACGCCATGAAACTGGCCAAGGCCGGTGCGCAATTGCTGGTGCTTGAATGCATTCCCTCAGAATTGGCGGCACGTATTACCGATGCCATAAAAATCCCCACCATTGGCATAGGCGCAGGCTCCAGCACCGATGGTCAAATATTGGTGATGCATGATTTGATTGGCATTTCGGCCGGATACATCCCCAAGTTTTCAAAAAACTACTTGAATGAAACCGGCAATATCAGCCTGGCCATCGCCAAGTATATTGAAGAAGTCCAAAGCGGGGTTTTCCCCGGCGCAGAGCAAGTGTTTAATTAATATGAAAACAGTATCGACAGTATCCGAGTTAAAAATCCAAGTCAGAGCTTGGCATCAAGCAGGCCAAAGTGTCGCATTCGTGCCCACCATGGGCAACCTGCACGATGGTCACTCGTCGTTGGTACAAGAAGCCAGCAAACGAGCCGACAAGGTGGTGGTGAGCATCTTCATCAACCCAATGCAGTTTGACAATCAAGAAGATTTGGCGATTTATCCGCGCACCATGGAAGACGACAGCAACGTGCTTAAAGCAATGAACACCGACCTGTTGTTTTTGCCTACACCAGACATCATGTACCCCAAGGGTTTGGATAACACCACCTTTGTCGAAGTACCGATGTTGTCAGGGCTTTTTTGCGGCAACAGCCGACCGGGGCATTTTCGTGGCGTCACCACCGTGGTCAACAAATTGTTAAACCTGGTTGAACCGGATGTGGCCATCTTTGGCGAGAAAGATTTTCAGCAATTGTTGCTTATCCGCCACATGGTGGCCGATTTGTTCATGAACGTTGAAATTGTTGGCGCACCGACATTACGCGAACCCAGCGGCTTGGCGATGAGTTCACGCAATAATTACCTGAGCACGGAAGACCGGGAAGATAAAGCCCCAATAATCTATCAGGTATTGAGTGAGACCAAAGCGCAGATTAAAGCTGGTGATCGTGATTTTGCCAACCTTGAGCTTGCTGCTGCCAAGCGCATAGATGAAGCGGGTTTGAATACAGATTTCTTTAGTATTCAAAATGCGGCGAATTTGTCTGATGCCCAGAGTGATGATACTGACTTGGTGATTTTGGTTGCGGCATTTCTGGGTAAAGCTAGGTTGATTGATAATTTGTTTTTTGAGGTTTGATGGTGGTGAATTGAGGTGGCCTCGTTAGAGGCCGGTGGAACGGAGGCTCCGCAAGGGGGTCAAAGCATTTGATTTTGTCGAACAAAAAAATATTTTTGTTCGACATAATCAAAAGC
>JABSOG010001382.1 GCA_013216025.1 Algicola sp.
TCGCGATAATCACCCATGGCATAACTGAGGCCGGCGATATTAATCAAGGTATTGGCCCTTAGTGCACCGTGCTCCAGTGATTGACCAAAGAACTTTTTGGCCTTATCGTACTGTTTGTTTTCCATTGCACACAAAGCGGCGTTTTCATAACTGTGTGCCACCTGTAAATAACTGGGAATATTGATGGCTTTGAGCAGTGCGATTTCGGCTTCTTCATAACGGCCAACTTTACACAAAAAAGTACCGTAGTTGTTGAGGGCATCCGGGTCGTTAGCATCGAAACTCAGTGCTTTAATATAGGACTGTTCGGCCAGTTCGTCCTCACCGACTTTTTGGAAGTAATAAGCAAAGGCGATATGGACACCAGGCAGTTTTGGGGCAAAGGTTTTGGCTTTTTCGAGGTTGTATTTTGCGCTCGACATCTCACCGACCTTGAGATATTGCAGCCCCAAGGCAATTCGGGTTTTGGCGGCTTCAATAACATTGATCCGGGTCTTGGTGACCGGTTTGCCACTGTTAGTATAGGTTGATTTTTGAACGCAACCCGTTAATAACACAGTGAAAAAACCGCAAACCAATAATAACCGCAACATAACCAGACCGCTAGCTAAGAAATAGAGTTTCAACCTATACCATTTTCACTGCAATTGCGTCTTTTTTCGTTTGTTTTTTCAATATTCGCTTGGTTCTGTCGACAATATCACCAGCCAACTGACCACAGGCGGCATCAATATCATCACCCCGGGTGGTTCTGACGATTGTGTTATAACCATGACGTTGCAACACTTTGCTGAATCGGTCGACTCGCGAGTTGCTTGAGCGGGTATAAGGCGACCCCGGATAGGGGTTGAACGGTATCAAGTTAATTTTCGACGGTGTGTCTTTTAACGTGATGGCCAGCTGCTCGGCCTGATCGGTAGAATCGTTGACGCCATTAAGCATCACGTATTCTACGGTAACAAATTCGTTAGCCTTTGAACCGTCGATATAACGGCGGCAAGACGCGAGAAAGTCTTCGATGGGATATTTTTTGTTGACCGGCACCAACTCGTCACGCAATGCGTTGTCAGGTGCATGTAACGAAATGGCCAATGCCACATCAATTTTAGTTTTGAGGATATCCAATGCAGGCACAACGCCTGAGGTAGAGATGGTCACTCGACGTTTAGACATGCCAAAAGCCAAATCGTCCATCATCAAGTCCATTGCTGGTACCACGTTATTGACGTTCAACAGGGGTTCGCCCATGCCCATCATCACCACGTTGGTTACTGGTCGCTTTTTGGTATCGCCGACCATGCCGATTTCTTTGGCAACCCGCCATACTTGACCGATGATTTCACTGACCGAAAGATTGCGGTTAAAACCCTGTGCGCCAGTAGAGCAAAACGGACATTCCAAGGCACAACCCACTTGTGACGAAACACAAAGGGTTCTGCGATCTTCGTGGGGGATCCACACGGTTTCTACTTCTTGACCACCTTTGAGCTTCATTGCAAATTTGATGGTGCCATCAGCAGACTGTAGTTTTTTCGAGATGGTTGGGGCTTCAATCACGCACAAC
>JABSOG010001383.1 GCA_013216025.1 Algicola sp.
CGGTAATGATCAGATTCACTTTGCCACTGACGCCTTGTTTGTCCATGAAACGTCTGGCCCGGGCCAGTGCCGGAATGGTTGGCACGCTGATGTGGTCGCGAAATAGCGCCGGGGCGGAACCCGTGCCGCCGCCTCTACCATCGAGAATGATGTAATCGGCACCTGCTTTAAGGGCAAACTCAATATCTCGTTCGATGTGGTTGGCGCTTAATTTAAACCCAACCGGAACGCCGCCGGTGATCTCCCGCACCCGGTCAGCGAACATCTGAAAATCGCGTACGGTGCTTAAATCGGCGAAGGTCGGTGGTGAAATGGCAGGTTGACCTTCGGGCAAGCAACGGGTTTTGGCTATCTTTCCGACGTTCTTAACGCCCGGTAAATGACCTCCGGTGCCGGTTTTTGCCCCCTGACCCCCTTTAAAATGAAAGGCCTGAACCCGTTCGAGTAATTTTTCGTGATAACCGAATTTGGCGCTGGCCAGCTCGTAGAAATAACGTGTGTTGGCTGCTTGTTCTTCAGCCAACATACCGCCTTCGCCGGAACAAATGCCTGTGCCCACCATTTCAGCCCCCTTGGCCATCGCGGTTTTGGCTTCTTCAGACAGGGCACCATAACTCATGTCTGAAACAAATAGCGGAATAGCCAATTCGAGCGGTTTTTTAGCGTTAGGACCGATGACCAGATTGGTGCCGACCTCAATGTCTTCCATTAAGGGTTTGTGTTCAAGTTGGGCGACTATCACTTGAATATCGTCCCAGTGGGGCAGTTCATTGCGGGGCACGCCCATCGAGACCATCGGGCCGTGGTGGCCCATTTTGCTGAGACCATCGCGCGCCAGTTGGTGAATAAAAGCCACTGTGGGTTCTTCAGGGGTGGGTTCGGCGGTGGGAATTTTGGTTGCGTCCGTGGCAAGCCCCGGGCCTGCTTTACCGACCATATCGGCGCCAAACTTTTTATGGGAGCCATCGCAAAATGGCGAGTTGGCGGTGTGCTTGCATTGGCATAACCAAGACTCGCCATCGCTGTCGGCGGTAAATGCCTGGGGCGTAAAACCGCTGCCTTTGTGTGAGCCGTCACAAAACGGTTGGTTTTTGGAGCGGCCACAACTGCAAAAATAATACTCTTTGCCTTTTTCTAGTGTTACGCCGATAGGTTTGTTGCTGGCTATGACTGGATTGCCCATGTTGATGACCCTGTTGCTACTGTGATTAGAATAATCTTAGATTAAATAACCCGCAATGGGTGAATAAATCGTATAATTTGGCGACTAATGTATTGATACACACAAGGACAAATGAAAGTTATGCTCAACCGTTATTGGTCGTTTTTACTGCTGTTTTGTTGCTTTTACAGTTTTGCTGAGGCGGTCGCACCAAGTAATGTGGCACTAAGCAATCTGTTACCAAGCAATGAAAGAACACTTGATATTGTCGCTACACCCAAAAAGAGTGTTTCGCCACTGTTTTGGCAATTGGATTATCAAGGTACCACTGCTTTCGCTTTTGGCTCTATTCACCTAGGTGAGCCAGACATGTATCCGCTGCCTGATTAT
>JABSOG010001384.1 GCA_013216025.1 Algicola sp.
CGCTTCTCCGTGCCTCGGCAACTGCTCCTGCGTGGCTCTACCACAATACATCCTTGTATTTGTCCGTGACAAATCTTTTGACCTTCATGGCCGCAGGCCAACCCAGCGGTAGCGACGAGCCAACTTACTCTTGCTTGTCATTGATTTGCTGAAAAGTCCCCATCCAATCATAAGCATTGTCGCAACTGCTGATCAGATAATCTGACTGAACATTGTAGTTTTTGGCAAAAGCAAAAACCACCATCCAGTCACCTTGCAGATAGGCAATTGACGTAGTGAGACATTCGGCCAATTCACCTTCTTTAGTCATAATCGCCTTTTTGATGGGTTCTGCCAAGGGCAGGGATTTGAGCACTTCCTCCATGGGTTTGTCCAAAATGGCATCAATGGTCGAAAACAGGCCCGTTAAAAAGGCGCTGTCGGCTTCAGAGCCAAGCCCCATTTCAGTGGCCATCAATTCACTCAAACGCGCTCTTATCACCGTTTCTTGAACCAAGGCTTTGGGTTTATTGGGATTAAGTTGTGAGGTGACGATAAGGCAAATAAATTTGCGTAATTGGGTTTCGCCCAAGAATATCATCGCTTGTTTGAGTGACGTGATCTCACGTTTAATATCAAACAAACTGGAGTTTACAAATCGCAGCAGTTTATAGGTCAACCCCATGTCTTTTTCAAAATATCCTTCGAGTATTTTGTAATCAAAATCTTGTTTCATAACCTCGGCGTAAATAGACAATAAAAACATCTGGTTGGTTTCGATTTCGTTGGTTTCGACAATTTCTGGGGTAAACAAAAAATCCCCTTTGAAAAAGGAGAAACCCAATTGCTTGGCCTGATTAAACTCAGCGTAAGACGAGACATTGTCTGCCAGCATTCTTATTTTGAATTGACGAAACAAAGGCAATAAAGCGGCTACAGCCCTGAGTGAGGTTTTTTGTAAGTTAATCTTAACCAACTTGATCAGCGGCAAAAACCGTTTCCATTCGGGGGTGTACGTAAAATCATCGAGTGCCAGCACATAGCGTTTATGAAACAACTTGCGAGTCAGGGTATAATTTTCGTCGCTCGGTTCATTGGCCTGGGACATCTGCACGATAATGTTTTTATACGGCACCATATGTAGCAGGTGATCGGCTAGTAATTGGTTGGGAAAATCGATAAAGGCCGGTTTGCCTTCAGTAACGGATTCGAATTCGCTGCTGAGGTAACTGTTGACCAACAATTTGGCGGTGGCGGTATCTGGCGCTACATGACTGGGAAATGCATTGGTCTTGCAATCGCGGAACTTCAATTCATAAGCCACTATTTGCAGCTTGGCATTAAGTACAGGTTGTCTGGCACTGTAAACTTTCATTACAACGAAAATTCTTGTTGTTTTTAAGGTCTTATAAGCATAGAACAGAAATATTAAAGTGCGTTGGTCGGGCCAAAAAACTGTGATTGATTGATGGATTCTAAGGCAGCTCGCACTTTGTCGACCAGTGTTTTGGGGGTTTTTAGGCCAAAAGCTAGGCAAACAGG
>JABSOG010001385.1 GCA_013216025.1 Algicola sp.
ATCCGGCGAAGAAGCTTACAGTATCGCCATCAGTTTGGCTGAATATCCCGGGCTGGGCCGTGATTGGTCAGTGTGGGGATCGGATATCTCTATGACCATGCTTGAACAGGCCAGGCGAGGGATTTATACCACTCATCGCGCCCGGTTGGTGCCTGTTCATTTGCGTAAGAAATACTTGCTCAGAGGTGTTGGCCTGCAAGAGGGCAAGGTTGCGGTGATAGGTTCTTTGAAACAACAGGTGAATTTTGACCAGTTCAACCTAATTGACGGTGCATTGGACCCGCAATTGTTTGATGTGATTTTTTGTCGCAATGTGCTGATTTACTTTGACCACAACACCAAACAAAAAGTAATAGCGCGGTTAATCCGCAAGCTCAAGCCCGGTGGCTACCTGTTCACTGGCCGTTCAGAGTCGATTCATGCGCTCGAACATGGACTCGACACCCTACAACCTTCTGTTTATCAAAAACGGTTAATCGGATGATGAAAGTACCGGCACACACAAAAACATTTAGTTGTTATCACGATCGGCGCTTTGATCGTGAGGCGATTAAACTGCTGCCGGGTGATTATTTTGCCTGTGGCGGGGAAGAAATGTTGGTCACGGTGCTGGGATCGTGTATTTCGGTTTGTCTTTACGAATCAAAATTAAAGATTGGTGGTATGAATCATTTTATGCTGCCCAGTGCCCAGCACAACAAAGGTTCGTTGGTATTGCAAAACACCCATTCGGCCCGTTACGGCAATGTGGCGATGGAGTGGTTAATCAACGACATCATCAAGCTTGGTGGTTCGCGCGAAAACCTTAGTGCCAAAATATTTGGTGGTGGACGTGTGATCCCGGCCCTTGTCGATATTGGCAAGTTGAACATCGATTTTGTTAAACAATATTGTCAAATAGAAGAGATACCTGTGGTTAGTGCCGATGTCGGCGGTTTGTGCGCGCGTAAGCTCTATTACATCCCGCGAAACAATCAGGCTTACGTTAAAACCATCACTAGTATGCACAATACCACCATCGATGAACGTGAATCGCAATATCGCCAGCAGCTTGAATTGACCAAAGCGCACAAAAACGTGTTTCTTTTTGAAGATGAATAAATCTGCTTAGGCTGATCTATTGAGCGCCCACTCTATCCAGACAATTTTAACAAAACAATTCTCTGGTGGTTTTTTGACCGACTGGCCAATTGAGCATATTATGATCATAAACAAACCTATTAGGGTTTGTTGACCTTTCGAGTTGAAATTTTGTTCGAGTTCAAAGCGTTTTAATCGCGGCGCGGGCTTCGAAATCTAGTCATCTCGGTAATTGCTCCTGCATTACTCTAATGACCTACATCCATGTAGGAATAAACAAGTAAGCCCGGAACAAAGAGTAAAACGCTTTGAAACGAACCCAAGGGGCAGCGTTTGTTTGCACTTTCTACTGCGTTATCGGTTGTTTATGTAGAATAACTACACTGCACAACCTCTGCCTTGTATAAAGCGCAAACAAACAGCTGCAAAAATCAACTC
>JABSOG010001386.1 GCA_013216025.1 Algicola sp.
TAACAGGCATTTTATCGGCGCTTGGCTAATACATCCAGCTGGTTAAACGAGTTTAAATGCGCATAAATGGCCGGTAAATAACCTTTTTCGCGCAGTTTTAAATACGCCGCGTTCGTCAGGCCTTTCAGTTTTTGTTCATCGACCGCATAAATGCCGGTGATCTGCGCAGTCAAACCGTCATTGTCAAAAGAATATGCACATTCGGTCAGGAGTTCGCCGTCTACCAGTGCTTCGATAAACGCATTGGTTTCCCTCATATCTTCGTGATATTTGGTAATGTTGATGCGATACGCGGCCAAAGCGCGTGTTTCTTTGCCACCGGCGTCAAATAACGCATCGCCATCTGTCTCATTAATTCTGTCGCAATCTTCATCGACAAAAAAACCAAAGTTGTCTGACGAAGGCAATTTGCCAATTTTAAAAGGATAAAGACCAACGCTGCCCGGAACGTACAGACCCTGCCAAACACCGTCTTTAACAAACAGGTTTTCGTTTAACACTAAACCGGTGACCGCGACCGTTTGAAAAATACCCAACTCAGGATGTTTGATGAAAATGATCGGCATTTCGCAGGCGGCCCGAGAAAACTCCTGCATCAACAGCACAATGTTATTGAGCTTTTCAACATGGTTAAAAGTCATTTGGGGTTTGATTTTGGTATTTTTGTGATGTGTATCACTTAAGACTTGATAGTTCATAGACATTACTTTGTAGAGCCCACAGTGGGACGTTTATTGATGTCAGTTATCTTATTTCTCGCCCTTGATTAAGTCAACTTTTAATAAATCTGCTGCGCATCTTTATATAGTAAATTTAAAGTGGTATATATAACGCATCTTTAACTTAAGTCTCATTCTGACGACGCCCTTTATTATTTAAAGAGCTGATTAGAAACTGATGGGAAATTGACTATGCAAATAACCGACTTGAAAAAAGAACAGCAGATCATGCCCTTGTTTCGCTTGGGCTTCAGACCTCTTTTTCTGTTTGGCAGCGCCTTTGGTTTGGTTGCCATGGCCTTGTGGGGCCTGTCGCTGCAAGGCGCTATCGAATTTGACCCCTATGGCGGCAGTTACTGGTGGCACGGCCACGAAATGCTGTTTGGTTTTGTCAGCGCCATTATCGCCGGGTTTCTCTTGACCGCGGTGCAAAATTGGACCGGCATGCCCGGGCTTAGGGGCCGCAAGCTCGTGGGATTGTTTTTGTTGTGGCTGGTGGCCCGAGTGGGTTTGTTGATACCCCAATTTGCTGGCAGTGTAGTGATTGCGATGTTAGATATCGCTTTTATGCCCGTTGCCGCTTATTTGCTGGCAAAACCTTTGATCGCGGTCAAACAAACGCGCAATCTGTTTTTTGTGCCTGTGATGGCCTTTTTCGCCATCGCTAACGCATTGACCCATGTTGCGGTCTACACCGCTGACATGAGTTATTACCACTACGGCATCAGTGCTGTTATCTTTTTGGTCACCTTGGTAATGACCGTTGTGGGTGGTCGAGTGATGCCAATGTTTA
>JABSOG010001387.1 GCA_013216025.1 Algicola sp.
CCTGTTGCTCGTCCACACCGCTTTGAACCTTCATCGCCTCTTCGGTAAAACCGATAATCGCGGTGAGCGGCGTTCTGATTTCATGGCTCATATTGGCCAAAAAGCTGCTTTTGAGTTCATTGGCTTGCTCAGCAGTGGTTCTGGCTTCTTCGAGCGCCTGATTCGAGCTTTCAAGCTCGCGATTGGCATCTTTAAGCGCCTTGGTACGCCCAAGAATTTGGTCTTCGAGATGTAGTTTATTGTCACTTTCGCGCTGCCGATACGCTTTTAATTGGCGCACCATCACATTAAACGACGAATACAACTCGCCAATCTCATCGCTTTGTTGTGAGTCTAAATGAACATCAAGATTGCCCTTGCCTACCGCCTGCTTGGCCATGGTCAACTCGCTGATGGGTAACAACACCAAAGTTCTTAGAAAAAAGTAAAGTAACAAGGGCACAACGATCATCACCACCAAAGTGCTGATCACCGACACCAACCCCAGGTGCTGGCGGTCAGCCAAAATTTCGGCTTTGGCAATGCCACTGAACAACAAGTAACCATTAGGCAAACGTGCCCCCTGATAACGCATTGCAACGTTGTGATCATCAACATCTGCCAACTCATCGCTGTCGATAATGGCTTTGAGTTGACCAAACAACGATATCGGCAACACCGTACCCTGCATATAAGACTGGGCCGCAAACAACACGATGCCCCGTTCGTTGGTGACAAAATTGACACCACTGGCGCCAAACTCACGATTAACCACTTCGATGACCACCGAGGGGCGTACTGTAAAGACCAGATAACCCGCAAAATCGGGGATCATCTGCTCACCAACCGTTTTACGGTAGATTTTTTTGGCCGCCAGCAAGGCTATTTCATCGTTATCTGGGTTGATGATCAAAAACATGCCCTGTTCGTCGGCCATATTTTTGATGCGGTTAAAATAATCCGTCTGGCTTTCATCCTCAAAGGCGTTAGTGGCACTGTCGGTGCTAAATCGCACCTCTTCCATCCCAGTAGGCGAAAGCAAGCGGATCTCGTAAAAGTCGAGGTAAGAAGATGCATACTGAGAAAATGAATCCACCAATGCGCGACTCAGTTGCAATTTTTGGGGTTGTGCCAACAACTTATTGGCATCTGCATTGAGGTACTGTTCGACCCGTTTAGATTTGCTGAGCAGGTTAAGGGTTGATTCGATGCCTTGGTAATAACTTTGAATTTGCTGAAGGTTTTGCTGCAAATGACTGTTGATTCGAGTCTTTGCCTGTTGCTCAGTATTGTTTTTAGAACTAATAAACGAAAACGCGCCAAGCAGCATCAGCGGCAGAACCACCAGCGGCAACATGTAGAACAGGATTTTTTGGCTTATTTTCATTTGGTGGCCTTTGTTAGTGTCATGGGTAGGCACGAGGGCCTGCGCCCGGCTACGCTAGGAAAAGCGATCCACACGGAGGGGGACACAGAGTCACGGTGGCCACGGAGAAGAGCAAAAGAAGAAAAAGATCAAAA
>JABSOG010000138.1 GCA_013216025.1 Algicola sp.
CGGCAACCAGGTTGACACCTTCTTTCTGGATTGGCGTATAGCTTACCCAGGTACCGGATTCCCAGGTGAGGGTTCGTCAGTAACAATCCCGGTGTATGCGACCAGCTGTAACTAGTTAACGTCCAGAAACAATCGTCCATGATTGTTTCTGGAGTGAAGCTACGTTCAAACAAGTGGAACTTCGCTTACTTTTCAACATGTTGAAAAGGCGGCACATCCGTGTACCGCGTAACCAGTGTCTAGAAAAGTAATCACTACTTTTCATACCAAGCCGATCTTGCATCGGCTTTACTTTTATCCGAGATATGGCTTATGACTGATTGGATCGATATACAATATAAAGATAAGCATTACCCTGCTTATCTTCCTGCCAGTATAACCAACCATCAAATTGAACCTAAATTACGACAAGCGTTTGAGCAGTTGGATCAACAACTTGTCGAACAATTGGGCGGACTGCCGAATGATTATCAACGCTTTGGTTTGCGTTACCAGGCCGGTGGCGAAAGTGCCAAACGAGGTGTCAGTATTTCACGCCAGCGCATAGCAATGCTTGGATGTTGCAGTAACGATGACAGACAGGCCAAACAAATTAATCACTGGATTGAGGCGCTGCAAAGGGTCACTACCGACATCAGCCGAATAAAAAACTTCACCTTAAGTTCACTGCAAGGTTTGTTTCACCAGTTACTGGATAATAAAGGCAAACCCGTTCACATTCGCCACAAACAAAGCTGGGTTGGCAGCGACGACATTGCAAAGGCGGTTTATATCCCGCCCCCGGTAGCGTCAATGAATGCCTTGCTATCAGACCTATGCCTATTTTTAAACCGTGATGATATACCGGCCACCGCGCAGGCAGCGCTGGCTTTTGCCCAATTTATCACGATTCATCCACTAAGAGATGGCAATGGCCGATTTGCCAGAGCCCTGTCCAACGGTATTTTAATACGCCGTCTGAAATTGCCGGTCACCCCGCCCACTTGCCTTTATTTTGTTGGCGAGGGTACTGCCGCGTATAAAAGCGCACTAACTGAATTTCAGAGTAAAGGCGCGATTTATCAGCAATATAAAAAAACGCTGGCCAATGAAGGGGCCCTTCCCCAAAGCAAAAGTGACAGTGCATTGTTGGCGTGTCAGGATAAAATGATTGCCGCGTTCTTATCAATGTGGAAAAACGCAACGCAGTGGTCAATCAAACAACACCTGCCTTTATTAGACACCCTACAAAATTTTGAACACAACCGTAAAACTACACTGGCGGATGGGGTTTGGAAAAAGTTCAGTCCGTTGTTGATACAGCAGCCGGTATTCACTATCGACAGTATCAAGGGGCCACTCTCAATGTCTGTCAGTAAAATAAACATCGCGATTGAACAACTAGAAAAAGCAGGCATTATCGAAAAGGCACCTGTAGCTAAAGCACAAAAACAAGTCATGTGGTGTGTGCCGGCCGTATTAAAAGCACTGAAGAATTTTGACCAACACAGTTTTTTGTCATCTAGTCGCAATAAAGCGGTCCTTGCCCTGCCCCCTTCATTAAACCAACAGGCCAATCATCCTTTGATGCAACAACCATTGAGGCAAAAAATTGAGATCCTCACGCCTTTCATCAACCACCGGCAACACAACCCAAGCGATAAGTTATGAACAAAACTCAACAGTTAACCATAGGTGCCGTTATTTTTACCGGTTTGATCTTGGCCGCATTCACACTATCTGAAAACACGCCACAACAGATATCACCCCAGCCGTCTGAAAAAACCAATATCCTCGTTGCAGCGAGTCAATCACCCGCTGTAGACGAGCCCGATATTACCGTTAAAAAACTACAAAAAGTCGACAGCGGGCAAAAAGCGCCTGTTGCACTGGCAGAGCAACAGCTCAAGTTGCATCCTGATCAACAAGAAATGGATTATTCATTTTTGAGCATCGAAGACCTGCAGTCTGCCGCCGCAGACAATGACCGTTATTACCAGTTCGCGCTGGCTGAAAAGCTGTCACAAAATGTCGATGACCTCGGTAAGGCGGTGGTATTGTATCGTAAGGCTGCTGCACAGGGTTCTGTTAACGCTTTACTGCGCTTGCAAAGTGTGCGATTACGTCAAGCCATGTACGTTGGTGAACTGGGTTCAAAGCGCAGCAAAAAATACCTTAAAGAAGCAATGGCCTGGGAACAAGTGGCCAAAAATCGCGGTTATCATTCACAACAGTCCGTAGAGGTTTATGGCATGGATAAGGATTATCGCACCAATCTAAGCGAAGCCGAGCGACAAGAGGCCATAGCGCAGGGTAATTCACATTACAGCAGATTGCTCAGAGAGCGCAGAAAACAGGGGCTGGGACACTTCGAACAACTGTATGATAGTGCAACCGAACCCGTACCTTAATCAGTCAATCGTTTCTCTGAGCAGATAAGAACCCATCTAATTCAGAAATCGACCGAATAACATACAACGACTTATTCGGCGATATTTCTTCTAATTTTTGTAAAAAGTCATCATTCCAAATCCCTTGAGGCAGAAATAGTAAACCCGCCTCTTGGGCGGGTTTGACAAATTAATAACGCATCAAAAAACCCACCATTCCTATGGAATGATGATAATTCGAGCTATCTGTTGGGTAAAATTTATATTCATTCGTTCATCCTGATAGACAGGTACATCAATGTCAACTGCTAATCGGTTAAAAGTGTTCACAAAAGCATATGACATTGTTTTAAGTGACTTGTTAGGCGCTACGCTGGCAACCACAGTTCATTTTTATTTTTTTGAGTTAGTTTCGCAGAACCAATAAACGGATTAGGCTTTGCCTGTTCATTGTAATAATTAACGTCCTCAGAAATGACGTTTAACTCAATTTCTATTTGGGTACTATCAAGTACTTTTAAGTTTATTTGAGCTTCGACTTCACAAGCGTGAAAGGAAGTATAAACGTAAACATTTGGAGTTTCGTCGTTTGGATTAGTTGAGATGTTAATAGTTTGGCTTTCTAAACCATTACTAAGCTCAAAACCATCAACAGCAAAAAGGAATGTTTCTGGAAATGCCTCGTCATCGACAGCATTAGATTCTAGGGATAGATAAAGTTTACCATCGGCAATTGAAAAGCCACCTTTACTAAGGCTGTATTCAATATCTTCATCTTGATGCTTTAATATAAACACGCAAAATATCCATCTAACACGATTGAAATTTTTAGATACACTATCATTTTACCCCTGCACACTCAACAACTTGGGGAGTTTTTAATGCCAAATACTTTCCTATAACACTTACACACCGAATTATTTTTCTGAGAATAGAACTCTGCAACATACCTACTCAAGAAGAAATCGTAATGGTCTTCGGCGATTATGGGAAGCAGCAATGAAAGGGATAGAGGTAAAATAAAATGGGCTTACAAGAAAGTATTGATGGTTTAACACCAAAGGAAGTTTGGCTAGGACAATGTGATCGTAAGCCCGACAAAGCAGTTTTGGCAACAACTTGGATGGTATGTTAACGGGTTACTATTTTCCAGATTAGCTTCTTACCGACTTAGCAATCAATTGGGAAATACTCATAACCCAACTAACCAAACAGTTAGCACGGGACAACCGCATCACTCGTTGGTTAAGTGATGCGTTTACGTGTGTGGGCACAATGTTTCGCTGTTGTTTAATGATCTATTATTCGCTTCACAGTAGTCACTAACTATCTTGAGGAGGTTGGATAGGGCCTGCTACGCATACGAATTTTTCCCCATCCCCAAAAATATTATTATTACATACATCTTTGCCATCACACTGCCAATTAACAATACACCCTTCACCGCGAAGATTTGATGGCTTCACGCCAAGTGGCTGTTGTTTTGTACCAATGATACTCGGACGTCCTCTTAGTACGGATGTTCTTAATTTTGGTTTTCTCATGACGATATCCCTCCTCGGGTTGTTGTGTTTGTGTATATAAAAAGTGTAGTACATATTTTAGACAATGACATTGTACCTTAACCTGTATAAAATCACTGGGATAAAAAAGGCTGGCTCTGATCAAATACCCACCCTTACGATAACCCCAGTGCGGTAACTTTTGTTCAAGCACAATCGTTTAATATTGTTGCCAATCACGAACATCACCCATAAGAACGGGCACTACATCATTGACATCAATCGTAAGCGCGAACAAATTTTTGGCCCTTTCCAGACGGTGTTTTGGATGAAAAAAGACCAACTTCACATCCCAACAGTCAGACCCCGGTGGACATGAAGGGCTACGTTCTACACCAATTGATTCCAGTTTCAGCCCATCCTTAAGGGCTTCAGAAAAAATGTATTTCAGTTGAAAGGCCCTGGTCGCTGCGTGGTTAATCGCCCGGTCTTGAGGTGCTACCCCTGGGCTACGGATCTCGTAAAACACCCGCTCAAGGAAGTTTTTTATCGCATCGCTTTGGGTTTTATATTCTGTATCATCAGACATATCCTTTAAGAGAGTCTTCACCAACTCCGGTATATTCCAGCTATACATACCCCGAATATCCGGGGTTATTACCGGCACTACATGGCTGTTACGCAACGTGACGGTATCGCCGGTCAAGTATCCGGGGATCGTGACCTGCTGAACGTCCTTAGCGTGTTGCAGTGCCAGAAATTCGCGCAACTTTTCATAGGCATGAGCCGCAAAGGGTCCAGCGGGTTGAATGGCATAAACGGGTGTTTCTTGTTGTGTTAAAACCCAGGTCACTGATGCTGCGTCATAAGGACTCTGTTCCAAATGGGTCAGAAATTTTTGATGTTTGTAAGGATCGTAAGGATCGTCAGGGTCTTCAGGGAGGTTAGTACCGGTAGCCTTTAGAGAATGCCCTCGTGGTTCTTTGATTATGTCGTAACTGATGAGCCCCAGCGCATAGACCAGTTGAGCAGGCTCGCCAGCGCCGCTGGGTTGAATACTGTTTTGAGTGGTTTCTGCAACAGCTTGATCAGCTGCTGATTGCTGGGGTTGGTCGATAGCTGGCGTTTCCATTTTCATTCCTCTTGGGTGAATATAAAATATAAGGTTGTTATCATGCTGTTAATTGCATTAAATGCGTCGACTCAATAAATATACCACTGGCGCAGCGGTCCAATCAGTACCGGAATAATATCACTGACATCCACCGTAAACCGATAGGCCAATCGAGATTGTTCCAAACGACGACTGGGATTAAAGAAGATCATCTTAACGTCCCAACAATCTGAGTCAGGCCGAGCAACCGGACTTTTTTCAACGTCAATGCTATCCAGCTCCATGTCTTCTTTTAACGCACTTTCAAATACCTGGGCCACTTGATAGGCATTGGTCGCAGCGAAATTCAACGCCCGCTCCTCGCTCAGTGTGCCAAGGTTGCGCAATTCGTGATAGACACGTTCGAGAAAGTTAAAAACGCCTTGATATTTTTTCTCGTAGTTTTGTTTTTCCTCCTCACTTTGGTCATCTGCCGGGGCCTCGCCACAGACCGCTTCTACCAAAGCTTCTGTACTCCAACTGTACATTCCCCGTAAGTCAGGGACCAACACGGGCACTTCTTGCCCCGACATAAGGGTGACGCTTCCCTGTAGATAACCTGCTGCTGAAACCCGCTGAACTTCCCCTGCCAGTTGTTCTTGCAAAAACTCGGCTAACCTTTCATAAGCCAGATGTCCGTAATTGCCCATCGGGCGAATCGCATAAATCGGAGTAAGTTCAAGATTGAGGGTCCAGATGATTGATTCCGCTGCATAAGGATTTTCTTTGAGGTATTCGAGCATATGCAGGGGATAGTCGGGCGAGTGGTCTTCAGGCATGTCTTGAGAAAAAGAATCCCGACGGGCTTCAGAAATCAGGTCATAATCCAGGCTGCCAAGCGCATAAACCAGACCGGTAGCCCCCTGATCACAAGTCAAACAAGTCGCCGCCTGTTTTTCTTGCTGACTACTGGCACCAAGAACCGCTTTAGTTTCAACCACTGATGGTTGTTCTTGCTGACTACTGGCACCAAGGGCGGCTTTTGTTTCAACTACTGCTGGTTGTTCTTTTTCAGTCGCTGGTGGGGGTTCGTTAACACTTGATGCTGGCATCACTTCGACTGGTTTTTCAGTTTGTTTTGCATCTTCTGTCGCAGCAGCGCCAACTATCGAAGAAGAACTAGTGGCTTCCTCCGGCTCCGGCATCGAGGCTTGCTGAGTTTCAGGTTGTTGTTCCAACATCGTATCTCCTATGAAGATTTGATTTGCAGACGGTAAAATGGACAGGGTTGGTGTTTGTAGTTGTTGGTACGCCTGGGCCACGTCGAGGGTTCCCTTTAAGTAAGGTTTACAGTTGGCAACCTTATCAGTATTGCATATTAGCACACTGGCCAGGAGCGCGTGCCGAACCGCGCCAACATCGGGTTTAAGGCCTTTTTGTCGCTGGATACTTAATAACAGCGCCGCTATGCCCGTAACCAGCGGCGTGGCAAAACTGGTGCCTGTTCTGGATTCAATTTTCCCTTGTGGTGCTGCTGCAGGAATGTTTTTTCCTGGCGCGAGTATGCCCTGGGTTTGATAATGTGGCCCCCAGTTACTGGACGGCAAAGGTATACCTTTATCGTCCATGGCCCCTACAGCAAGCACCTGTGAGACCGCAGCAGGAATATGGTGACAGGCACAGGCATCATTGCCAGCGGCTGCGACGATTAAAATGCCTTTTTGTTCACAGCGACGGATCGCTTGATCCAAAAAATGATCGGCTTTGCCTGAAGATGATAGCTCGCCACCACTGATATTGATGATATTCGCGCCTTTATCAGCGGCCAGATTGATGGCCCGGGCCAAGTCCAGTTGTGAACTGGCACACAGGTTGCCTTCGGCATTATCGCTGTAAATCGGTATAACAATACCACGACAGTCAGGGGCGATACCTTTGATGTCGCTGTGGTGTTGAGCAAAAATAATACTGGCGACCGCAGTGCCATGTTGGACCGCAAGGCCGTCAGGGGTTGCAGAAGTTGCCTGGATGCTGTGCTCACTCAATTTGGCACCCTGGAATACACTGTGAGCAAAGTCCACCGGGCCATCCAGTACTGCAACACAGATTTCTTTGCTGCCTGTAGTCTGCGCCCATAAAGTTTCAAGACCCTTGAGGTTCTGCACTGTCGAATTAATGGCCGAATTATTGGTCGAATTCATGGTTTGATTACTTTTTTTTGCCTACCGGTGTGAAACCAATAAAGCGGTTGAGAAAAGCGGCTCGTCGTTTACAGCCTGAACAAGCCTTAATGCCTATTTTCGCTGTCACCTTCTTAATCAGGTCTCCCAGTCCTTCCTCTTCTTCCACAGGGGCAGGGATCTGGACAAAAGGTTTACGAGACTCAGGTTTGGTTTGTTTAGGTAAGCCCATGGTTTTTCTCCTGTTTGTCACACTGCTGACAAAGATTGTACATTAATATCGTCTCTAATTTAAAGTGTAGCATAGATGGTTACTGTCTCTAATTCAAGCTTTACCACTGAAGGTACATTGCTCATAAGTAAGGCGTTCTCATCATGATGCTCGCCCCAATACGCTGAATCTATATCTCAAATTATCGTCGGATGCAGTCAAAGCAATTGCCTTTTGCCATCGACTACCGACGCAGTCCAGCAGGGGGTGGATGTTATTGGGAAGAACCATTAACTGGCACAGTCAAAGTAAAAATGGTACCGACATTTAGTTTTGACTGTACCACTAATTCCCCCTGATGTTTTTGGATTATACCGTATGAAATAGACAAGCCCAGTCCAGTGCCTTTCCCTATTTCTTTAGTCGTGAAAAATGGTTCAAATAATTTGGTTTTGGTCTGTTCATTCATACCACAACCATTGTCTTTCACTGTAATTTCAATCATGTCCTCTATAGATTGGCAGCCAATAGTAATTTGTCCCCTGTGACCGTCACCAGTCTCTTGTTGCTTGTTTTTAATGGCATCGCAGGCATTAACGATCAAATTCATAAACACCTGATTAAGCTGCGCGGGATAACAAAGGAGTTCGGGTGTCGGCTTAAAGTCGGTAACAAACTCAGTCAATTCAAGGTATTTTGTCTGTATCAGGTTAATCGTTGATTGCAGGCAATCGGTTATGTTTACCACTTTTTTGTCGGCAGCATCAAGCTGGGTGAAGGCTCTTAAATCTTCGACAATAATCTTGATTCGTTCCGTACCGCTTTTAATAATATCTAGGTGCTCATATAAAGGCGTAAATTGTTGCCGGAAACTTTCCAGGATCTCTTCCTCTGCGTCATCACCTGCCAGCTCAGACAGAAACTGCTGAAAACGCGATAAATCGACTTTGAGGTTTTGCGCACTGACATGAACAAAGTTGGTTGGATTATTGATTTCGTGGGCGACTCCGGCAGTTAATGTGCCTAAAGACGCCATTTTTTCCGATTGTACCAGTTGTTGTTGAGCATCCAAAATCTCTCGATTTTTTTCTTCAATCTTACGATAGGCATAGGCGTTGTCCAGTGCGATTGCGGTTGTTGATGCCAGCGTCTGGATCATAACTTGTCGATTTTCGTCATAAGCCCCTTTTTGATAACTTTGTACGGTCAGCACACCGATGATTTTATCACCAACAATTAATGGCCAATATACCAGCGATTCAGGTTTATTACCCACTTTGGGTTTTGGTACCAATTGATCGCCAAAATAACGTTGATAATCTTGTTCAAAGTCGTTAATTATGATGGGTCGTTGATGTTTTATACACCAAACCGCAGGGCGATTTTCTTCATCCATTACATAAAAATATTCAGGCAGGAATTCGCCAGCTTCAATCGCGAGCTTAAATACAATCCGCCGTTTGATTGGTTCATATATACCAACAGAGAACACGTCAACATCCATCAATGTCTTTATACGGTTATAAACAGTGTTTAACAGTTTATGGAGGTCTAGTGTTGAACTGATTTCAGTACATATTTCACTTAATGTCGCGATACTTTGGTTAGACAGCTCAAGTTCTGCCGTTCGCTCTGCCACTTTGCGTTCCAGATTACGGTTGATATCCAAGAGTTTTAAATGACTTTCGACCCGGGTCAGCAGTTCATGTTTAGTAATGGGTTTACTCAAATAATCGTTTGCACCAACGGCAAAACTTTGCACCAGATCGGCTACCTGGTTTTTAGCCGTCAGGAAAATTACCGGTAAGTCATTAACCGCATAGGTATCGCGTATTTTCTTACAGACCTCATATCCTGAAACTTTTGGCATCATTACATCCAGTAGCACTAGGTCAAAAGGGCCATGTTCCGCAATAGCGTTTAGCGCTTGCTGGCCACCAGATGCTTCAAACAACTGGTAATTTTGCATTGAAAGATGGTTGTGTAACACCTGAAGATTGATCGGCTCGTCATCGACCAACAGTATACGAAATCGGTTTGCATCAGTGTCGAGTATAGGATTTTCTAAAACCTCGTTTGTTGGCTCATCTGCCAATTGTGCTGCTAGCACATGTAACCGCGAAACGGCTCTATTTTCACTTACATTGGTTAGTGCTTCCTGCCCAGCGAGGGGCAATGTAAAACTAAAAGTACTACCCTTACCAAGCTCTGATGCCACACTTAAGGTGCCGCCATGTAACCCGACAATCAATTTGCTGACAGCCAAACCTAATCCGGTACCGCCATATTCGCGGGCGGCGTTACCCTCAACTTGTTCAAAAGATTCAAAAATGGAGTCAAAGTTGGCTTTGGCTATGCCAATACCGGTGTCACTAATGCTTATTTCAAGCCAGCCATTACACTCATTGGCCGATACCGTAACCTGGCCTTGTTCAGTGAACTTGACGGCATTGCTCACCAAGTTATGAAAAATCTGCTGTAAACGATCCTCATCAGCCCAAGCTGCAGGTAAATCACCCGCTATATCATTAATCAACTCTAGCTTCTTATCACCAATCAATGGGCGTGAAAGGGCTAACACAATATCGGTCATGGTGTACAAGTCCACGGGCTTGGTGTGCAATTCCAGTGCATGATTTTTCAGTTTGGAGAAATCCAAAATATCATTAACCAGATTTGCCAATCGTTTTCCACTGGCTATCACCATGGCAAGATTATAATTGGCTTTTTGCGGCAACTGACCGGCCACCCCATCCATTAAAGACTCCGCCAAACCAATTATGCCATTTAACGGGGTGCGTAGTTCATGGGAAGTATTGGCCAAAAATTCGTCTTTGAGTTTGTCCACTTGTTTAAGCTGGGCATTGACCTTCCGTTCATAAAGTACGTTTTTTCGTTGAGTTCGGACAAAAGCCCATATCAATGCCGCTATAAGTAATGAATAAATCGTATACGCCCACCAAGTACGCCAAGGAGCCGGTAAAATAATAAGTTCGCCGGCGCGCCCCTGCTCATTCCAGACACCTTCATTGTTGCTGGCCTTAACTCTAAAAGTGTAATGACCAGCTGATAAATTGGTAAAAGTGGCAATTCGGTTGTCGGCTTCGGTTTCAATCCAGTCCTGATTAAAACCTGCTAACTTGTATTTGTACTGATTGCTTGCGTGATCGGCATAATGCAGGGCGGCGAACTCAAACGACAGCACATTGTCTGTGTGACTAAGGGTCAGGGAGCGGGATTGATTAATCACCTGGGTTAAAGGAGATTGACTGTTTACATCACCAACAGACACACTTTTATTCAGTAAACGAAAATCGGTGAAGACGATTGTGGGTGGTTGGCTGTCTTGAATGACGTTTTCAGGGTAAAAAGAACAATTACCGAAATATAATTTGCCATCTTCTGCCTGGAAATAGGCATTACGACTACCGCCATCGCAGCCCGCATTAGCACCTATATTATTTATAAACGTTAATGATTTGGGATCAAAAAAAGAAATGCCCTCAGCTGTTGCCAGCCACAGATTGCCATTTTTATCGCTTTGCACTGCTCTAACCATATCGCTGGATAGCCCGTTTTTTTCCCGGTAGTGGTTTATGGATTTGGTTTTGGGGTCGAATCTGTTCAAGCCCCCGGCAGTGCCGACCCAAAAAATACCCTGTTGATCTTGAAAAATAGAAAAAATCCTATTGTGACTTAAACTATTGTCGTTATCAGGGTCATGTTGGTGACGTGTAAACGTTTGTTTTTTATCATTGAATTGATTAAGTCCACCTTCTTGGGTGCCCACCCATAGTGCACCATCCTGGGTTGTGTATAGGGCTGAGACAAAATTACTACTGATACTGCTGGGTAAATCAGGTAAGTAATTATAACGGGTAAAGTTTTTTTGTTGCGGGTTAAATCGATTGAGTCCATTAATTGTCCCTACCCAGAGCTGGCCCCGACTATCTTGATTAATTGCTGTAACGTTGTCATTGCTGAGGCTATGACGATCATTGGCCTGGTATCGATAGTGCGTAAACGTATTATCCTGTTGGTTTAGTTGATTAAGACCGCCAGTTTCGGTGCCAATCCATAAGGCCCCTGTAGCATCTTCAAATATGGCCGACACACTGTTACCGCTCAAACTTTCAACATCATTCAAGTCATGTTGGTAATGCTTGAATTGGCCTGTTGTCGAATCATATCGATTAAGTCCAGATGTAGTGCCGACCCATAGTATGCCTGCTTTGTCTTTAAATATGGCTACTAAGCTACCTTTGGTTAAGCTATTGGGATTATTGGAATCATGTTGCATAATACCAAAGTGTTCTGTGGCAGGATCAAATTTGCTTAAGCCACCACCAAAAGTACCGAGCCAGACTAAACCATCTCTGTCTTGAATGATGGAAAAAATATCATTATTCGCCAGAGTGTTGTCATTCACCGGGTCGTGTTGGTAGTGATTAAAATGACTCGTTTTTTTGTTGAAGCGATTCAAACCGCCATATCTAGTGCCCACCCAAAGAGAACCAGCCTGATCTTCAAAAATACTGAACACCATGTCACTACTTAAACTGGCAGGGTCAGTTGGGTCATGCAGGTAATGCCCAAAAGACTCGGTGTGTCGGTCGAAGCGATTTAGACCACCGCCGCGGGTACCCACCCAAAGGATACCGGCGGCATCTTCAAGAAGTGTATACACCTTATTATGGCTGAGACTGTTGAGGTCACTCGGGTCGTGCTGATAGTGCGTAAATTTTGCTGTTTTTTTATCAAGGCGGTTAAGACCGCCATTACGGGTACCTACCCATAAAAATCCAAAACGGTCTTCCAGCAGCGCATACACCTGATCGTCGCTTAAACTTTCAGGGTCCCCGGGGATATGCCGAAAATGAGTGAAACTGTTATCTTGCCGGTTGTATCTATTGAGTCCGCCACCCAGGGTTGCTATCCACAAGTCACCATTTTGACTTTCTACGATGTTACTGACAGTGTTGTGACTCAAACTCTGTGGATTATTGGGTTGATGTTGATAGTTGGTAAAAGTGTGGTTTGCGGCATTATAATGTGACAAACCGCCAAAGGAACCCACCCAAAGTTCACCACCCCGATCAATATAGAGTGAAATGATATAATTACCTGCCAATGAAGCTGGATCTTCCGGGTCGTGTTTGAACGGCTTAAAATCATAACCATCGTAGCGAAATAATCCATCTTGAGTCGCTACCCAGATAAATCCCTGGTGGTCTTGTAACACTTTCATTACTGCGGTATTGCCCAGCCCCTGTTTTAAGGCAATATTAGTAAAATTAAAAAACACGTTTTGGGCCCACAAGGGAGTTGGTGATAACAGGATTAAACTGAGAGTCAGCAAAAAAATCGCCCTGATAATGATGCTTTCAAGCTTTTGTCCACTTGTGGTATTTATTTTCAAATTACTCAATTTTAGACCGCGCCTTTTTTACCAAAACATGTGTAGTCGACAATTTTCTAAAATCCCTATCTAATTAGGGCTTCAATTAACCATGCAAATTTTTGCAGGGGTTTAGTCGCATCGTAGGAACGAGATCCCGCTCGTGATTAATGTGGTTTATTGACAATCTCATGAGTAAGGCGTTCTCATCATGATGCTCACCTGAAATATTGAATCTATACAGATCTTGTCTTTCTTTGGTGAATTTCGCCAGATTTTCCTCCTCAATGGTAGCCAAGAGAAACGCTGGAAATCCGTACCCAAATAAATTTTCAACCACTAACGCTGAAGGGGAAACGCCCCAACGGATCGTTCTTAACCAAGCACCAAAAGATGCCCAAACCAGTTTAGGGTGACAGATACTGGAGCAGTATCATAAACTAGCTCAGTTAATTTACAAAATATAAATTAACCACTAAACTATTGCAGCGGCGGTTAACGCCCTATAAACAACCTATATTTGGTAAAGATAAAAAGCGAAGCCCTACGACCTCGCTACCATCAAGGTAGGGGTCACCATAGGTAGGGGTCAAGCCTCATTTTCCTGATCCGCTAACAAGCGTAAACGCTAGGAACCTGTTATTCATCAGTTAAATCACTATAATCAACAGCTGATGCCATTGAGCGAAAAAAACTTGATAGTCTTTTGATTCAAAAACAGTGAGAAAAATAATGAAAGCAGCGCTTAAAAAAACCGTCAAACAAACGATCAAGCAGAAAATGCAACCGCTTGGGCTATGGCTATTGTTGGTTGGTTTTGTCAGTGGCGCCAATGCAGCGACCGATATTCGCAATGATGTCACCGGGGTCGCACTAAAAACCGTTCCGGCTCATTATTTTTACTTTATCAAAAAACGACTGAACAAAGTTGATATCGCCGATAAATCAATAGTGGTCGGGTTGCAAATGGTCAGTGTGTTAAAGAAAAAAACCAATGCCAAAATAACCGGTGGTTTCACTTTTGTTTACCATGATCTTCATAAGGCCACCGGGCCACAAATTGAGGTAGAAATGGGATTGCCAATCTCACGAAAAGCGAAACGTCAAAAAGGATTCAAATCGAAAAAAAACGCTGACTTCAAATGCAGCTATCAATCTTTTGAAGGCCAGACCGAACAGCTCAAAGCAGCTTGGACTGCACTTTACCAACAAACGTTGGATGCTGGTCACCAACTCGCTGGTGAAAGTCGTACAGTGGTACTCAACCCGAGTACA
>JABSOG010000014.1 GCA_013216025.1 Algicola sp.
TCGACAACGACCTGTCAGAAGCGGCAATGGAACAAAAATTTGACCTGCTCGTGCGAATTGCCCAAAAATATCGCCGTGCTATCGGCATTGCCCACCCCTATCCCGAAACCATCAAGTTTCTCAACAAAGTGTTGCCCAAATTAACAGCACGAGGGGTCAAACTGGTGCCCATCTCTGAGCTTTTACCCAAGCGTCCGCTACAAATAGCCACAGCGGCGACTGCCACAACTCGCAACGATTAACATACCGTTACAAACAAAACGCAAACAGGAACGATTAAAGCCATTGTGAAATGGTCATAAACAGACAATAATGATCAGATCTATGGGTAGATATCCCAATAACCAAAAAGCGAATTCCCATGTTAAAAAGCGAAATAGAAGCCACCTTGGCAGAAACCTTTGAAGATTTTGTGCTTGACCCGGACGAAAAAAACCGACTGCGTGAAGCCTTTTCCCCTTTTCAGTATGACATCAGCACGTTGCAGTATGCCCGCAATAAAGCCTTTACGCTGGTGCGTCAACAATTTGCCCAATCACCCGAGAACCACGTCGAGTCATTAAAATGGCTTGAAGGGGTGATCAAAACCATTGATTCGGTGCGCCAAGAGCACAGCATGAAAAAAAGCCGTGCTTATTTCAGCCCCGGCACCAGTTGCGTCGACAAAATCATTGCCTCTCTCAACTCAGTTAAAGAAAACCTCGATATATGTGTATTCACCATATCAGATGATGTGATCAGCAAAGCCATCATCGATGCGCACAAACGTGGTGTTGAGGTGAGAATAATCACCGACGACGAAAAAGTCGATGACAAAGGATCAGACATAGCCGAGTTTGTCGCCAACGAAATATCCGTCAAAACTGACGATAGCCCAGCACACATGCACCACAAATTTGCCATCTTCGACAAACAAATTCTACTCAACGGCAGTTTTAATTGGACCCGCAGCGCCTCAAAAAACAACAACGAAAACATCGTTGTTGATGCCACCCCACATTTGGTAAGCAGTTTTCAGGAAACGTTTGATTCGCTTTGGGAAGAATTTATTTGGGCAAAATGAGACCTTTCTTCAACAGAAGAAAGCAGCTCATTTTGCGCGAAGCATGGATGCTGAGGGGGCGACGCTACAAGGACGTTTAGACCACCAAAGATCCGATATTCACTTTAGCTTCATACCCCACAGAAGAAAGACAGTGTGCTCCTGCACTGTCACCTTACCCTATGTCCATATAGGGCAACACAGCTCATTTTGCGCGAGACAAGGACGACCGACATGGATGTTGGAAGTGTCGATTTTGCAGGAGCAAAAATCTACCGTCGAGGGGACAGGGCTACAGGGACGTTTAAACCACCAAAGATCCGATATTCAATTCAACTTTGTATCCTCTAAGTGATTGGCTGGGGACTTGTAGCGTGCATTGGATTGCACGCTGACCGTTTCTACCTTAATTGCCCTTATTCAGGCAGCAGGTGCCTCATCTTCAGGCTGTTTCGAGGCTTCAAGTACCGATTGTTTAAACCTGTCGAATCCTTCAGAAATCAAATCACGGGTTTTATTGGCGTTTTCTTTGATTTCGCCATTAAATACCCCCAGACCATCCAAAATATCTCTGGCTTCAGCAAAACCCTTCTCGGCACCGCCGCCAACCACATCCAAAAAGTTGGTCAGTTGATCTTCGAGCGAATCTTCTTTGTGGTTTTGCTGATACAAGGGGAAAAACGCAGTGGCAAAGCTGACAATACGGTCGGCTGTGGCCTCGGGAGAAAAATCAATGCCTTCGGCAAAGGCATTTTGTGCAGCATTCTTGCCAAGGGTGGGTTCGAGTTCTTTGTTGATGGCATCAAGTGCAGTTTTGAACATCAACGCGCTGGCATCATTTTTATTGCCCAAACTGGAATTGTAATTGGCCTGTAAGATAGATTGGTTTAACGCCTCACGCCGCTCTTCGCGACTTTCGGTGATGCTTTTTGGCTGCTCACCTTCCTCATTCTGCTTGACCGTTGTCGTTGACAAACTGCGCTGCGAAACCTGTTCAAATGATGAAACAGCGACACTGGATATAGCCATACTCAACCTCCTAAAATACTAGTGACCAAAACATCAGTATAGCCCGAAATCGCTTATCTTTAAAGCACATGCCTGTCCGCAATCGAAAATCCGTTCTGTCCGATATCGGACAAATCAACCGCCCTAACGCCAAACTAAAACCTAACCGGCTGAAATAACACAATTTAAATATTTGGCACGGCAGGTGCAATCTAATAACTCAACAGTACATTTAACTTATTTCATACCGAGGTTGTCCTTATGTCTAATATCACCGCTATCAACAAAACCTTAATCAAACTGAGCGGCCTGACCAAAACCTTTTCAGGCTCTGGTCGCCAAACCAAGGCGCTTAACGGCATTGATTTGACCATCAATCGCGGTGACTACCTGGCCATTGCCGGACCTTCGGGTTGTGGCAAGTCCACCCTGCTGTCGATTATCGGCTTACTGGATGTTGGCAGCGAAGGCAGCTTTTTGCTCGACGATGTTGAAGTGTCCAAACTCAAAGCCGCCAAACGCGCCAAACTGCGCAACGAAAACATCGGATATGTGTTTCAAAACTTCAACCTGATTGGCGATTTGAACGTATTCAAAAACGTTGAGCTACCACTGGTTTATCGTGGCCTTTCATCTGCACAGCGCAAGACCAAGGTCGACGAAGTGCTCGCCCGAGTCAACATGAGCGACCGGGCGCAGCACTTTCCTAACCAACTGTCTGGCGGTCAGCAGCAGCGTGTTGCCGTAGCCCGCGCTTTGGTCACCGACCCCAAACTGGTATTGGCCGATGAACCCACAGGTAACCTCGACTCAAAACAGGGCGAAGCGATTATGGACCTGCTTGACAAACTTCATCAAGAAGGCACCACCATTTGTATGGTGACCCACGACCCGCGTTACATCGATTACGCCGCCCGTAAAGTCGAGTTGCTCGACGGCAAGGTGCTTAAAGACGAAGTTGTCATCAACCGTGGCAATGCATTGGCCGTAGAATCAATATAAGAGCAAGGGGACAAATTATGCTTTCATCATTATCACAAGACATTCAATTTGGCTTAGGACAGTTCTATCGTCGCCCCAAGTTTATGATCTCTATTATGCTGTGCCTCGCGCTTGGCATGGGACCCAACACCGCGCTGTTCAGTTTGATTAACGAACTGCTGTTCTCGACAATTAATGTCGAACAACCAGAGCGTTTGGTGTCCATCGGATATACCGAAAGCGGCGGCGAGCGTGAAATGGTTTTACCACCGACCTCTCATCGAGATTACCTTTACATCTCGCAAAACAGCAAAACCCTTAAGGGAAGCTTTGCCACCAGCATCAGCCAGGTCAGTTTAATGAAAGACGAAAAAGCATCTTTGATCGTCTCGCAAATGGTTTCAAGCAGTTACTTTGATGTGCTTGGCCGCGCTGCACAGCTGGGTAAAACCTTTGACGTGCCTGACGAGTTTATTATTGGTCGCGAACCTTTTGTGGTATTAAGCCAATTTTTCTGGCAGCAAAAGTACCAGTCTGACTCAGCGATAGTCGGTAACACCCTTTCGTTAAACGGTTATGATTTTAAAGTTATCGGCGTTATGCCCGGCGACTTTGAAGGCAACGCCAAAGGCATGATCCCAGATATTTGGGTACCACTGGCCATGGCACCACAACTCAGACCGGATGAGCCAGATATGATCACCGATCCTAATTCATACTGGTTACAGTTTTACGCCCGCCTCGCTGATGGACAAACCATGGCTTCGGCAACCACCGAACTGGCCACACTATCCAAGACTTTGGTTTCAATAGACGAAGAATCCATACCGCGCTCATTTTATGCCGCCGAATTCGAATCTTATGGTATTTTGCCGCAAAGCGGCCTGAAATACCTTTCTGCTGCCCTGATGTTTATCGGTTCATTAATTTTGCTGTTGGCTTGTGCCAGTGTCGCCGCCCTGCTGTTGGCCAGAGCCACCGAGCGCCGACAGGAAATGGCTGAAAGACTGGCCATGGGCGCGAGTCGTTGGAACATCGTACGTCAATTATTGGTTGAAGGATTGTTGTTCAGCCTTGCCAGTGGTGCAGTCGCTTTGATCATGACCTTGTGGATTAGAAAATCCATTATGTCTTTGATCCCCGACCTGCCCGTCACTATCACTTTGTCGATGCCCATTGACGGCCCCGTGATTGGTTATGTATTGTTAATCGCCACACTCGCTACCTTGTTGTTCGGTCTGGCACCAGCGTTACAGGCGACCAAGTTTGACATCATGCCCGCACTTAAAGACCAACCCGTTGCAGGCTCGTTCGAACAAAGCACCAGCCGCTGGAGAAGCTTCTTTTTGGTTACCCAGTTTACCCTGAGTATCGCGCTGCTGATAAGCGCTGGTGTTGCCATTCACAGCATGCAAAAAGCCACCGAGGTTGACCCGGGCTTTGAATCCCAAAACGTGGTGGTATTCAGAACCCTGCTGTCACAGTACGGTTTTCACGGTGAAGAGAAAGAAGACGTGATGCAGCGACTGAAAAGCAAATTCAATGACCTTGAAGGTGTTGAAGAGGTAGGTATCGCACGAGCTGCCCCTTTTGCCATGGACAGAACCGGTACCATTGCATTGGTATTTGACGAAAATGCTTCTGGTACGGCCAATGCTTTACCACAAAGAATAAACTATGTTGCCATAGACCAAGACTATTTTTCCTCACTGGACATTGAACTGCTCAAAGGTCGCAACCTCAGCGATGAAGACCGAGACTACCTAAGCCCAGTAACTGTACTCAATCAGGCCGCTGCCGAGTTGTTTTTTGGTGAGGTTGAAGCTGTTGGCAAATATTTGCAAATCTCAGGCGATCAAGATGCCTATGAAGTTATCGGTATAGTCGAAACGGTTAAAAACGGCACTTTGGGCGAAGATGACAAACCCTTTGTCTACTTACCGCTTGAAGAAAACGTTGGTCATGCCATCACACTGATCATACGGACAAGCAGCAGTCCACAATTTTTGGTTGACTCGATCAAAACCGCCATCAGTGAAGTTGAACCTGTGATAGCCCTAGAAGGCATCAGCACCATGAGTGAGTTGATTGCCTTCATCCAATTGCCCTTAATTTTAATTGCCGCCTTATGCGGTGGATTAGGCGTGTTGGCGTTAATTCTTGCCATCGTCGGCGTGTACGGCTCAGTTGCTTACAGCATCCAGTTACGACAGCAAGAAGTGGGCGTGCGATTGGCCCTTGGTGCCACACCTAACCAACTGATTTGGATGTTGCTGAAAAAAGGCCTGCTGCTGGCTATTATCGGCACCGTGCTTGGTATCGCACTGGCCTTTGGTATCACCTCGGTAATGTCAATTGTATTGGTTGGCCCGGCGCAAGATCCAGCCGCCTTTATTGGTGTGCCTTTGTTGCTGTTAGCCGTATCCACTGCGGCGATATTAATCCCTGCCAGACGCACCAGCTACCGCGAGCCGATGGCTGTTTTGAGATATGAATAAATCTGCTGCGCATCTTTATAAAATGCCACTGCGTGGCAAAGAGCGGAGATAATCCTCCGCCTACACCAATCGACATAACAAAGGTATTTGCGATGACATTCCGGGATTTGAACAAAATATTATTGGTCGCACTGGCTGGTTACGCCACCCCAGCCCTTGGGGACACCAACATAGAAAGTACCAAAAACGGCCCGTTTATTATCAGCGGTTTAACCATGCACCAAGACCAGCTGGTGTTTGCCAGCGCAGGTTTCTTATGGCAAGTAGACCGCAAAGGCGGTGAAGCAAAAGCCATTACCAAGGGCAGCGCTGAAGACCGTTTCCCACACTTTTCGCCCGATGGCAGCCAAGTTGCCTTCACCCGCAACAACCAAAAAAACTCAGATGTTTACACTCTAAATCTGAGCACCAGCAAAACAAAACGCTTGACCAATCATCCGTCAGGAGATTGGGCGGTATCGTGGACTGTTGATGGACAACACGTCAATTTTAGTTCGGCCCGCGCGAGTGGTCGTGTCTATCGTTTGTATCAAGTCGCAAGCGAACAAGGATTCGCATCTGTATTACCGACAAAATTTGGCAATGACATGAGTTACCGCCAAGATGGAGCAATTGCGTACGTGCCTATGTCACACAACCCAAGTTTGCACGAGTTTCGCTATTACCGAGGGGGTTTAAGAGGTGAGATTCACATTGTCAAACCACAAAAAGTTAGACCAAACCAAAACCAGCAGTGGCAGCCCATCAGCAAGATAGCCCCAAAAGATGCGAACGCTCATTCTCCTATGTGGTTAGACAAAACCCTGTACTATATTTCTGACGAAGACGGTATTGCCAATCTTTACTCTTTACGAGGGAAGTTACAAGATCAGCAACAAGCGCAATTAACCCACTTTAAGCGCCATGGCGTGCGTGATTTTGCTGTCGACAACAACGGCTTAGTCGTCTTGCAAGAGGGTTATTTCCACCGAATGAATCTCGATGGCACAGCATTGACAAAATTGGCGGTGACTATTCCCACCAGCAACAAACTCAAACGCACCCGGCGCATCAACGCAGCGCCAAACACCAGTGAATTGTCACTGTCTAACGATGGCAGTAAATACATTATTGTCGCCCGGGGAGATGTATTTGTGGCTGACGGGCAAAGCGGCAAGAGTAACAACATTACCAAAACCGCCAACGCAGCCGAGAGGAGTGCCACCATTTCACCCGATGGCCAGTCGATTGCGTATTTTTCGGATGCCAGCGGCCATTACCAGCTGAGTATTCAATCATTAACGGACAAAACCCAGATTCAAAGTTTTGCCATTGAACAAAACCCGTCTTTTTATCAACAACTGGCGTGGTCACCCGACAGCAACAAATTGACCTTTAACGGCAACCGCCTGAAATTGTGGATGTTTGACCGCATCAGCGAACAATTTACTGTGGTGGCCAAATCCGAGTTTTCAGGGCAAAACCGTTTTTACACCTCGTGGTCAAACGACAGCAACTTGTTTGCTTATGGATTGATTGACGGTTATGGCCTGTCGCGCGTGTTTGTTTATCACCACGACCAAAAGCGCTCACAAGCCTTTAGCCCCAAAGGCCAATATGCCAACCACCCGCTGTTTGACCAAAACGGCCGCTACCTTTATTACTTTGCCAGCCCCAACGCCAACTCTACGGGTTACCGCTGGGCCGTGTTAAACGGCATAAGACAAGCCGCATTGCGCAACGGTACCTTAAAAGCAGTGGTATTGAATCAGGGCGACCAAGCGCCAATTATGGCCGGGCTGAACCTGCCTAATCTGAATGTCGATTTTAACGACATCAAAACGCCGGTAACCATTGATTACAAGGGACTTAGCAGCAGAACCATCACACTGGATATTGGCAATCAAAACATTGCCCGAATGAGCACGTCAGCGCCTGGCAAACTTCAAGTACTGACCGAAACCTTGTCAGTGCCTATTCGACTGTACTCACGACCACAATTTACCCTCAATCAGCTCGATTTGCGTAATCCAACGGTGTTTAAACCTTTGCAAAAAGACTTATCCAGCATGGACTTTTCTAGTGATGGTCAGCGCGCTTATTACACCAAAGGCACTAACACCTATTTGGTTGATTTGAACCCACAGCCAAAAGAAGCCGAACAACCGCCGCAAAAAATGCCGACTTTTACCTTGTTTAAATCGCTGGATCCAGTGCAAGAGTGGCAGCAAATGTTCAACGAAACCTTTAACTTTATGGTTGAGAACCTGTATGACCCCAACCTGCACGGCAATGATCCACAACAACTGTACAGCGACTATGCCCGTTATCTGCCCAACATCAGCAGTCGACTCGAACTGTCTTACTTGCTCAAGCGCATGGCGGGGTTCCTCTCGGTCAGCCATGCAGTGGTCGCAGCAGGCGACTTAGGGCCGGGTAAAGGTAACCACGAAAATATCGGTTTGCTGGGTGCAGATTTCACCATCGACAGTGGCCGTTATCAGTTCACCAAAGTACTGCGCCAAACCAGCAGCCAAAACAGCAGTTTTGCACCGCTTGACCAATACGGTGCGCAGGTAAAAGAAGGCGAATACCTGATTGCCGTGAACAACCAGCAGATCACCAGCAAAAAGAACCTTTACCGCTACTTTGTCGGGCTGGCCAATCGGGTATTGTTTATCACAGTAGCTGACAACCCCGAGGGTAAAAATGCGCGCAAGCTGCAAGTAAAAGCATTGAGCAACGAAATTGCCCTGCGCACAGAAAACTGGGCCGAGGCCAATAAACGTTATATTGAGCAGCAAACCCAAGGCAAAATAAAATACGTTCACATCACTCGCTTTAATCAGCAAGGCATTGAAGACTTTTTGGCAGAATATTACCGCCTTGGCGATGCTTCAGGTTTGATCATCGACGTACGCTTCAACCCCGGTGGCACCACATCTGATACCTTGATTGAACTGCTGTCACGCAAAACCTTGTACAAATACCGCTTCCGTCAGGGCGTGGATTTGTCGGTGCCGGTCAACTCATTCGATGGTGAATCAACGTTAATCATCAACCAGTGGAATGGCTCGGCTGCCGAAACCTTTGCCCAAATGTACAAAGCGGCCAAAATCGGCAATGTGGTCGGCAAACCCACTTACGGCGCAGGCATCGGCCCCTATGCGTTTGGTTTGAATTTGGTCGACGGTGCCAGAGTGCAAATTCCCAATCGAGGCAGCTACCTACCCAATGGCAAATGGACCATCGAAAATCGTGGCCTACACCCCAATATCGACGTGCCAATGGATTTATATAGCGATGGCCCGGCCAACGATGCCCAATTGAATATGGCGTTAAAAAAGAATCTAGAGCAGATTAACAACGCCAAACCGCAGCAATGGATTGAGCCTGAGTTTCCGGTGCATCCGGGCAGTAAGGTGGCGCTGCAATAAAAAATCCTTAACATACAAGGCGGTAAATTACCCTCGATGACCTATACTTTCAAGTAACGAACCCTCTTGGAGTCTGAGCGATGAAAAAGCTTATTACACTGTTAATTGCGGCGGCTTTAAGCGGCTGTGGTGGTGACGGCAGAGATACTGGCGAATTAGACTGTACTGTTTTAGGCGATACGCCACCGCGCAATACCAATCAGATGTTTGATCTTGAGATAGCCAACGACACGCTATTTTATGTCGAGGGTAACGTCTTGTTCCGCTGGGATTTTACAGGTAAAAGTGTGTTTATCGGCTATCCCAACGGCGGCTTGTTTGGGCTTGGTGAACATGTTGCCACCTTCGATAAGTTCTATGGTAACGAAGGTGAAATAACCGGTGTCGACATGCTACCCGGCACACCTGCTGGGTTCACTCTTAACGAAGCCATTTACAGTGTGCATAATGGCAGCCTGTTCAAGTTGAATGCGGCACTTGAGCAACAAACTATAGATCTGACTGATGCTACCAACCAATTAGCCACCAGCCAACAAGTTGTCAGAGCTTTTGAAGTGAAAGACGGGTTAATAATGCTGGTCAGCAATGACGCTGGCCAATTGTCCACCATACTCCACACCCAAGGTGCCAACACGGTTTTATTAGACAATTGGATTGACGACATCACCCTAAGTGCCGATCAAAACCAGTTGTTTCTGTCTAGTAGCGATAAAAACAAGATTGCGGTGTACGATTATCAACTGGGCACCACCACGGTGTTTGCTGATCTGCCCGTCTCTACTTTGTTCAGTCTCAATAACCAGATGCTGTATGCTTCAGGCAGTGATTTGTATAAATACAACGCGTCAACCCAGTTGTTTGACCCAACCAGTTTGCCCAGCGATCTAGGGCAGATTAACGATGCAGAACACTACAACGGCCAAGATTATCTTGCCACTCAATCCGGTATTTGGCAGGTCAATTTAACCACCAATAGCGCCTCCTTAATAATCGGTGTACAGCCAGGACCTTTGAATGATTGTTCGCTATAAAACTATCGTCCACAACCGGGGCTCCACCAGCCGGGGACAGATCAGATCGCAAAAACCGCGAACGCTTGCGTTCCGGCTTTTTTGTCGACTGCCCTGTCCCCCTTGCTAGCCTCCGTACCTCCAGCCCAAAACGAAGCCACCCCACCCTAACCCGAAACCCGCTGTTACAACACATAGCAGCGGATTGATGGATCACAAAAGCCCAAATATGTTATCGTTTGGCCATCCCTGTCTGCTACCAACCCCCCAATAAAAAGGTACCCCATGAGAATTCAATCCAATGTCGGCGTATTCGACATCATCGGCCACATCATTATCTGGTTTTTCTTAACCATATTCACACTGGGTATCGCCCTGTTTTTCTTTCCTTATTCATTTTCAAAATTCATCATCAACCGCAGTGAATTGACCGACGATCAGGGGTTTGCGCAACCCATGCACTGCGAAACCGATGTATTCAGCAATTTTGGCCATGTGATTTTGTGGATGATCATCACGATCCTCACTTTGGGTTTGGGTTACGCGTTTTACTTTTATAAAGTGTGGGCCTATTCACTCAATCACACCTATATCGGCCAGCGTTAATGGCCAAGTTAAACTTACCAACACTGCAAACCGACAGGTTAACCCTCAATAAGGTTAGCCTCGATGATGCCCCGGCCATGTTCGAACTGTTCTCAAACGAGGCCGTTGTCGCCTATTATAATCTGGCGCAATTCAGCGACATTGGTCAGGCCCGAACCCTGATTGAAGCGCTGCAAAGCCAATTTGACGCCAACAATGGCATTCGCTGGGCAATTCGGCTCATCGGCAGCAGTCGCCTGATTGGCAGTTGTGGTTTTAATTCTTTCAATGAAAGGTCCCGCAGCACGGTCATCGGTTACGACTTGTTGCCAGAATTTTGGGGCAAAGGCATCGCCTTTGATGCGGTCAACGCCATGATCACCTGCCTTTATAAAGACCAAGTCATCGACAGCCCGATTAATCGCATTCAGGCCGATACCGTGCCAGGCAATGACGCCTCAGAAAAACTGCTGTTGAAGCTCGGCTTCGAAAAAGAAGGGCTGAGACGCCAAAGCGGTTATTGGAAAGACGCCTATCATGATCTCAATTGTTTTAGCCTGATCAAAAGCGATTTTTTGGCGCAGAAAACCTAACAACTAACGCCAACGTAGTATAAAAGGAAGCCCCGAATGGCAAAGCAATTCGCCGAATTATTACCGCAACACATCGATTTTATCCAGCAACAACACCTCTATTTTGTCGGCACAGCCGGTAGCGAGGGTATGGTCAACGTGTCCCCCAAAGGCATGGACAGTTTTCGCGTCATCGACAACAACAAAGTGGTGTGGTTAAACCTCACCGGCAGTGGTAACGAAACTGCCGCACACGTACTAGAAAACGGCCGCATGACCATCATGTTTTGCTCGTTTGACAAAAAACCACTAGTATTACGCCTCTATGGTCAAGCCACAACCATTCACCCAAGAGACGAACAGTGGGATGAACTCAGCGCCCTGTTCCCTGAGTATCTTGGTGCCCGCCAAATCTTTGAGCTAGATGTGAGTATGGTGCAAACCTCGTGCGGTTACGCCGTGCCTTATTATGAAATGGCCGGCGAGCGTGACATGTTGGTTAAATCAGCCGAGAAAAAGGGTGCCCAAAAAATTAAAGATTACTGGAAAGAGCGCAACCAGTTGAGTATTGATGGCAAGGCCACTGGCATCATTGAATAAATCTGCTTAGGCAGCTTTATTTGGTGCCACGTTGTGGCAAAAAACAACGAAATAAAAAGGAAGTGAATAAAATGAAAAGATGTAAATCCTGCGTTCAAGAGATTGATGAACAAGCGTCAAAATGCCCCAATTGTCAGGCCTATCAAAACTGGTATAAAAACCCACAACACATCGGCTTTATCGTGTTCCTGCCTTTTATTTTTTATATGTGGTTTAGCCTAGGTCTGTTTTCCAACATAAAGTATGAAGACTACATAGGCCAGTTCAGCGCGACTGAAGTCTCAATGAACAAAATAAATGGCAAGAGTGTTCACACCTACAAGATCACCAACAATACTGATGAGAAATGGAACCATATCAGCTACGAATTAACCGCTGTGGACAAACAAGACAAAGTGCTCATCGTCATCACCGGTAGCATATACGATTTTGTCGTTCAGCCTAACTCTTCAACCCTGATGTCGGTCACGGTTAAAGAACGTATTAGGGCTGCCAAATGGCAATTTAAGATCACCAATATGCGCCATGAAAGGTATTAGTGAGTTATTTTCATTTCGTTTATACTGTGACTGAGATTCAGCAGCCGGATATAACATAACTCAACCCAAATACCCCATTGGCATTCAAACGTTTTCAAAAGTCATTGAAGGCGGGCTATTGTATGTGGATAAAACAGCGGTTATTAATGAGCTGGTAGGGCAGGGGTCGGTGTATTTTCTCTCGCGCCCTCGCCGTTTTGGCAAATCCTTGCTGCTATCAACACTCGAATCTTTGTTCCTTGGTCGCAAAGCCTTATTTGAAGGGTTAGCCATAGCTAAAACCGACTATGATTTTACGGTTTATCCGGTGATTAGATTGGACTTTAGTCGAGTGGTGGTAAAACAGTCGGACGATTTAGAAAACTATATCATCAATACTGCCAACAGCATGGCCAAAACCCACGATATTGATTTGGCACCAGACAGCTATGAACAAATGTTCAGTGAATTGGTGATCAAACTGCAACACAAATATCAACAAAAAGTGGTGTTGTTGGTTGATGAATATTTGGGTTTTGTGTTTATTACTGGCGTCTCAAAGTTTGCCATGTCATCTGTGATTATGCCCATGGATGGGCGGTATCCTTTAAATGCAGGGAGCAACTTTCAGGGTTCGGGTATGAACAGCCTTGACGATATTTCGATGGACAGTCGTTACGCGACGATTTGTGGCATTACTCAATCAGAAATGGAAGAGAGTTTCAGTAATCAAATTGAGACCTTAGGCAATCAATTTGGTTTAAGCCAGGTCGATAACTTTGAAGTAGACGACTTATTTTTTGCTGCGATTGAACCCGAAAAAATGACGCCAGAACCCGTACTGCTGCAAACAGGGTATCTCACCATAGTTGATTACGATGATGGCTGGTATCGACTTGATTTTCCCAATTACGAGGTTAAATATGCCTTTAACCGCGCCATCGTACAAGAATACGGCCAAACTTCAGCGGGTGATTTACGTTATGTTCGCAACTTGTGCCAAGCCTTGAGCAAAGGCGACATGGGGCGTTTATCAAAACCTTAAAAATCTTTTTTGCCAACATTCCGTTTGATATCACCTTAAAACACGAAAAATACTATCAATCGCTGTTTTATGCCCTGTTCACCCTGCTCGGCTACCAATTGGACGCAGAGGTAAGAACCAACGATGGCAGAATCGATTGCGTAGTGCATACCGACACCACCATCTACGTGATTGAATTCAAGTTAAATGACAGTTGTGATGCGGCAATGAAGCAAATTGAAGACAAACAATACGCTCAGAAGTATTTGCACAACGACAAAGCCATCACCCTGCTTGGCGTGGCCTTTGATCCTAAGTCGCGAAATATTGGTGAGTTTGTTGAGAAAACGCTAACCTCCTAACCCTAACCCTCACCCACCTGAAACTGCGTAGGCGTCATGCCAAACTCGGCTTTGAAACAGGCTGAAAAATAGGACGGTGACGAAAAGCCGACTTGTTCAAATACCTGACTCATCCGCAGGCCGATTTTGATGAGCTTGGCCGCCTCACCAAGCCGGTAGCGGCGCAGGTAATCACTGAATCCCTGATCCATAATAGCTTGGAGTTTGCGACAAACTTGCCTGTCGCTGACCCCCAGTTGTTTGGCCAGTTGTGGGCGGGTAAAGTCAGGGTCTGCGTAATGCTCTGCAATCACGGCTTTTAGTCTGCTGACAAATTGTTGGTCTTGCTCGCTCAATCCTGCATCAGACTGGGGTTTGCTGTCGGTTTCGAACAGCGACTGAGTGTAACGAGATTTCAAAAGACTACGAATCGACAATAGATTACGTACTCTGGCAATCAATTCGTCGGCATCAAAGGGTTTAGTCAGGTATTCATCAATATTGTGTTGCCAACCTGTCATGCGCGAGTCTTTGTCACTTTTAGCCGTCAGTAGCAGCAACGGAATATGACAGCACAATTCCATAGATTTGAATCGTTGCGCCACTTCAAAACCACTCAGACCCGGCATCATCACATCACAAATAATAATGTCTGGAATGTATTTTAACCCCAGTTCGAGCCCAAGTTCGCCATTAATGGCGGTGATGCAATCAAATTCGCCACTTAAGGTGCTGGTGAGCAATGTCAGCATATCGGCATTGTCATCTATTAACAAAATGGTTGACCGAATAGAGTTTTCGTCATGTTCTGGCATTAGATCGGCTATTTGTGCCTGCGTTAATGCAGTAGTAACAGGCACCAAAGATAAAGCTTCAACTTCTAATTGAGAACTGCTGGCGATCATCGATTCCTTAACCACCGTTTGTCCGTCGGTTTGAGTTTGCACCGGCAGCATCACCACAAACTCGCTGCCCTTGCCCACTTCGCTGCTTAAACTGATGCTCCCCTGGCTGCTTTGCACCAACTCTTTAACCAGCGCTAATCCAATACCTGCTCCGGGAATGCTTTCACCGTGTAACTCGGTCGCCCGGGTAAAGCGGTCAAAAACAATGGCCTGATTTTCTTCGCTGATGCCAATGCCGGTATCGCTGACGGAAATGCTGACTTGCGCATGTTCTTTACGGACTGTTTGTGGCTGGTGCACCTTAATCCAAATCTTGCCGTTTGCTGGAGTGTATTTAATGGCGTTGGTGATTAAGTTGGTCAATATCAGTTCTAGCGAATCAGCTTTTGATTTCACCAGAACACTGTCAAATGTGGGCATGTCAAAATCAATGTTTTTACTGTCGAACAAGGGCTGAAATGAGGTCGCTAGCATGTCTAATGTTTGTGCCAAATCATGCAGTTCGTTTTTTTGCGTTGACGAGGCATCAACACTGGCAAACACCAGTAATTTGTCGACCATGCTGAGCAGTCTAATGCCATTGCGCCTAACCATCGACAGGGTTTTATGGTCGTCTTCATTCAAATCTCTTTTCAGCCAACTTTCTACCGGGTTGAGAATTAAGGTCAACGGGGTTCTGAATTCATGAGAAACATTGGCAAACAACTTGGCTTTATCATCAAGTAAACGGCTGATAGTATCGGCTCTTTTTTGCAGTTCGACCGTACGTTGTTCAATGCCCTGTTCAAGTTCGGTTGCTCTTAAGCGCAGTTGTCTGGTGCGGACAAAACTCAGCAGCCAAAACAAACCAATCAAAACGATGACATAACCAACATACGCAGCCGTTGTCGCCCAAATTGGCGGAGATATGCTGATTTTCAACGAACGATATTCATCACTCCAGCCTCCATCCGCTTGCGAAGTTCTGATGTTAAGTAAGTAGTCATTTGCCGGTAATCCGGTAAATGTCGCGACCAGCGCCCCCGCATCCGTTTCTATCCATTGGTCAGAAAACCCCTTCATTTGGTAGGCATAAGATATGTTATTCAACTGGGCAAAGTAACTGGTGCCAAACGAAATAGAAAACAGTTGATCTTTATAACTCAACGCCAATTCATCCATGTTGTTAATGCGGGATGTAAAGCGCGATTTGGGGTCTTGCGCGGTCAATACCGCACTTTGATTAAACAGCTTAAATTCAGATAAAAGCACGGCTGAATTAGGCTTTTTCTGCTCGTGCCAACCCATCAGTACGTCAGGAGAAAAGCGGGTCATGCCGCCTGCAGTGGACATAAACATTTGCCCATTGGCCAGCCTGCCACCACCGAAAGCCGAAAGCTCGCTGATCCTCAGACCATTGTTATGGTCAAATTCATGGGTTTGCTTAGACTGAAGGTCAAACCTAATCAGCTTGTCAAATGAAACAAGCCACAAAACATCTTTAGACTCCTCCATGACATAATAAATATTGCTCGTCGATAAGTAATTGTCTTTGTTGTAAAATGTCAGTGTCAAATCCTCAACATTCAGCAGCACCAGTCCACCGTTCAACGTGCCCAACCAAACTCGCCCTGAGCTATCCAAATAGCTTGAAAAGACCAAACCAATCTGTTGTTTTGGGTCTTTCACTGGTGTCCATACTCGCGTGTCTCGGTCAAATACATGAATGCCATTGCCAATGGTTGTCATGACAATAGCGTTGTTAGTAAACAGCAAACTATTTATTTGGAAGTGTTCAAAGTGTTGGATATATACACCCGTTTTTTTGTCGAAACTGAACAACCCCGAAGCCATTGTTTTTTCGCCACTATATTGCCCACCCCAAATGATGCTGTCACTGTCGACACCAATAATGCGTAAAAATCCATTGTCGTTTAACACGGCTTTTTGACTGGCATTTAAATAGTTGTCAAGTTGCCGGGTTTTTGGGTCAAAGTACATCAATCCCTTATCGACAAATGACAGCAGAATCTTGGTGTCTGGTAATTGATTAAACGACTCAATATTGCCAATGTCTTTAACGGCCAATTTGAACAAACCCGCCACGGTATCAAACTCATATAAATGTGTTTTGTCGGTGAACCACAGCTGGCCACTTTTATCAGTGAAAAAGCTGTTTTCGTCCGGTTTAACTCCACTGTTTATGTCGGTGTAATCGAATAATAACGCTGTCTTATCAAGTTTTATCAGTCCAGTGCTGTCGTTACTCAACCACAAGGATCCACTGCGGTCTTGATAAATATCAATGATATAACTGACATTGAGGGTATCTGCCGAGTCACCGTTAGCCATAAATGCAACCGCTTTATCAGCTGGGGGGTTGAGCAGCCGAAGACCACTTTGACTGGTACCAATCCACACTCGATTGTCTATATCTTGATAGAGACTAACAACCTGTTGATTGCCTGAAACCGCGATTGATAAGTCAATGTGACTGAAGTCGTCACTGTCTTCGTTATATTTATTCAACCCAAGCTCACCACCGAGCCAGACATTGCCATCACGAGTCTGCTTGATCACAAAAATGATGTTGGCATCTAAACTGTTGCCGTTATTACCATCAGCCACATAATGGGTTTGTCTTTTGTCTGGGTCTTTTATGCTCAGGTCATGCCGATAAACGCCATTGCCTATATCGCTTACCCACAATCGATTTTTGTTGTCGAGCAAGATGGATTTGATGATTTGCTGTGGGTTGTCGGTATTGGCTTTGAGTTGTGAGGTTAGTCGCTGGTTTTTGAAGGTTTTTCGGTCAAACAGGTTTACACCATGGAACGAACCCAGCCATAATTTATTGTTGGCGCCAAGGCTAATATCGAGCAAAACATCACTACTGAGGCTGTCGATATCATCCGGATTATATCTAAAATTTAGAAACTGTTCGGTGACCGGATCAAAGCGATTCAATCCGCCACCAATGCTAAGCAGCCAAATAAAACCGTCATCATCGAGCAACATCTTTGAGATATGATCACTACTCAAACTGTTGGGGTTGTCTGCTTCATGGTGATATTGCTTGATGGCATACCCATCAAAACGCTTTAACCCTTGGCGGCTGCTCAACCACAAAAAACCGGCCTTGTCTTGCAATATGCTGGTGATCCCAGTCAATTTCACACCCGATAATTGCTCGAACTTTTTGACCAACGGCCCAGGATTGCTAAAAGTGGTGGCTTTAAGCGAAAAGAGACCCGACAAGGCAAAACAGAGCAATAGTTGCACGCATAAGAACAAGATTTTCATCAATGTCTGCCCCCTTCTTTATTAAAATTGAATAAGCTTAGTTAATCTTTTTCAGCGCCGTCAACAACTTAGCTGGAATGCGCTTTTTGATTTCACTTTCTTTTGATTCGATTTCAATCTGCTGACGCAAATCATCCATCATAGCCGGAATGCCTTCTATAAACTGGCTGAAATATTGTTTGTAATCCAAATCACCAAAGGCGGTATTGGCCTTAAACACCCATTGCATTTCTTGCGACATGCTTTTAATGGCTTTTTTAATCGAGCCCTTTTGCTCAATATTGTCTTGAATAACCTGATTAAGCGATTGTTTTTCATCGATAATATACGGCACGTTATAAAACGCCGCATAAGCCCCTTTGGGCATCGCTTTATCGCCCTTTTCAATCACGTCGAACACTTCTTTGAGTGACTTGTATATCGCGTCACTGGGCTGCTTGAGCTGAGGATGTTGCTCGACAATACCCGACATTTCACTGCTGCCCATTTTGGCGAACAGTTGTTTATCAGAGCGGATCACAAATTTGTCACCAAGGCTGTTAGTCACCTTGATACCCGTCATGGTGCCATCGTTGTTGTGTAAAAACTGGGTCAATGCGCCAGATACTGCCGAGCCTTTTTCGCGTTCTTTTTCTTTGTCAGTCTTTTTGTTCTCTGGATCTTCCATGGCCAGCACAAAGCTGTCGATTTGTGATCGTGGCACCCGCAAATGCCCTGCAGAGAACGCGTCAGACAAATAGTGATCGGCAAAGGCGTTGGCAAAAATTGCCAATCTAACCATTCTTTCTTTAGACATATTGTTGAAATAACGCTGTGAAAATTTCTTACGTGGAAACAACTTAGGCAACTTGCGATACTTCCGTGAGAGTCTCTCATCATATTCAGAATCTTCCACTAGTTTTTTGAGCTGTTTGGTTCTGGTTTTGCAGCCTTTTTTATCCTGCTTTTTTTGTTCGTCAGTGCATTTTAGATGGGCCAAACGGGCAAACCACAACGCTTTGCCATGCATTTCGATGTACTTTGTGATGTTGTGCCAAGCAAAATGGCTGTAGTTGTCGTGAGCCAATGAAACATAACGAATTTTTTTAGTGACAAAACGAATATCATCGCAACCACCATAGACCTTTTTAGTGCGAATGTTTTCAATTTCTAACTCGACACATTTTTTCAAACTACCCCGGTTGCGCTTGAAAAAGCCGTTCATCACAATGGCATCGTCTAGGGCAATTTCTTCGATACTGCGATACATATCGCCAGACATCGCCATTAATTGACCATAACTGTAACTGACATCCATTTCGAGATTTTCGATGCTGTTGGGGTAAACACTAGTAGCCCCATTTTCCATATAACGAGCAAAAGCAGTATTGCCAATCAGCGCGTGCTCTCCGGCATCAAAGGCCATTGCGTTAAAAGCACACAAAGCGCCTAGGCTTACTGTAATAAGAGTTGCGGTGACAAAAGTTTTACTGCATTTTAAATAACTCAATGGTCTTTCCTTGAAGATTCTTGCAATGGTTTTTGAATTAGCTCTTGAATTAAAAGTTGGTCGAGACTGCCCTTGTTCAGCTCAAAAAAACCATGGGCCATACCTTGGTAAACATCGCTGTCGATATTCGACAACGAAATAATAATCAATGTATCGTCAACCGACTCAAAAGCGACCTCACCGGCCTGAAAATCGACTGAAGAAAAGTCGAAACGACTGTCATCACTGACTAATTTGCCGTAAAAAGTGCTGGCAGTGGCCATAACCGCACTGTCTTTAATATTGATGATGTTGCCACTAGCGCCCAAAACACTGTTTAGGATCTCAACATACGACTCATTGACCGAAAAGTTTTTGGCCACCACGTTGTTGAGCTTCACCAGTTTGCAGTTGTTTAAGGTCAATGTCTGGTAATATCCGCTGAACTCGGTGTGGTCATCATGCACACATTCACCGATTCGATTGTTTGGCGGCGGCGACACTTTTTCGACCGTTACCGGGTCGTTTGCCAAAGCACTCAACAGGGTTTGATTGAACTGCCGCGTTTTTGATTTCATTGGCACATGCCCAGCATCGGCTATAAAATGCAACTCTGCCCGGGGTAATACATTTGCGATTGCAATACCCGTTCTGGCTGGGGCAACCGGGTCATCGGCCCCCCAAATCAGTTGGGTCGGCGCCACTTTTGGATAATTCAGCAACGAAAAATCAGTCTCCATCAATGCCAGTGCCGCATTGGCGTTGGTGCTGCCCGACAGGGTCAGTTTTCTTAAGGTGCCATCTTCTTTAACCAGCGTGGTGGGGTCGTACAAAGAGCCAGTCAATTCAACCACTTGATTAGAAAAGTTTTCAACTCTGGCAGTAAAGCGGCGCAGCCTCGACGACTGGGTATGGTTTTCAATATCCAAATCGGCTAGGTGTTTAATAAATGTGGTGCGGCGAATAACCCCTGCGGCATCGACCAACACCAGTTTTTTCAGTTGGTTAGGATAAGTCGCTGCAAAAAATAAACTCAACGCGCCGCCCATAGAATGGCCGACGAGAGTGGGTTTGCCTGTAGCCTTGTTTTGGGCGTAGTTATCGATAAACCAGTTGATGATCCGGCTGTATTGCTTGGGTGAGTATTTAAAATAGACCCCTTTGGACAGGCCAAAGCCCGGCAGGTCGAGCGCAAAGACGTGGTAGTCTTTTTCAAGCGCCGGAATGACCGACAACCAGTCTTTGGAGGCAGCAACACCCAAACCGTGGATTAAGATAACAATGGGTTTGTGCTCATTACCAACCTTGCTTTGGACAAAAAACAGCGGGCTTTGGTGAATGGGTTCAATCACCCGATAAAATTGATAATGCTCAGGGTAGTCTGCAAGGTCAGTATCGGTGATGCGGGGCAGTTTTTCTTCGCCCAAGTCCATGAATTTTCTGACCGCTTTTTTACTATTGTTAAACACGTCATCAAGCCAACCTGCGTTGGCAGCAGGGTTGCAAAGCAGTGCCAAACACAATAGCAGCAATGTTCTTTTGATCATATCCATAGCGAAGGACGGCTTCCTAAACAACAAAAATTAAATCTCATAACGGAGCGCGATTTTAACAGCTTGTTTTGTAATAAACTCCCCCGCAGCAAGCTGTCTCGCTTAGGCTCGCCTCTCACTTCGTGGGAGCAGGGTATTTTATTAAATTAAGAGCAAAAACGAAAGCAAAATAGTTGGCACAGCAAGCTGCGGGGAAAGACAGGTTTTATGCTCCAGGCAAAACCTAAGCACCTACATCCGTGTAGGCGCAGGTTTTATGCTCCAGGCAAAACCTAAGCACCTACATCCATGTAGGCGCAGGTTTTATGCTCCAGGCAAAACCTAAGCACCTACATCCATGTAGGCGACCCGACAATCTACTTTTCGTTCTGCCACGCAGTGGCACCAAATAGAGCTGCCTAAGCAGATTTATTCAGGAAGTGTAAAAAGCCAAACCATTATCGTATAGTGTCAGCCATCAGTTACAACTTGGTGATAAACCCAATGAAATCCTTTACTAAACAATCCCTTGGTTTTTTTCCAACGCCATTGGTTAAGCTTGACCGTTTAAGCGCCGCCCTTGGTGGACCGAGCATTTACATGAAGCGTGATGACCTAACGGGCCTTGCGCTCGGTGGCAATAAAACCCGCAAGCTCGAATATATTCTGGGGGATGCGCTGAGCAAAGGTGCTGACACCATCATCACCGCAGGTGCAGCACAGTCAAATCATTGCAGGCAAACCGCAGCAGCAGCGGCAAGCCTTGGATTGCAGTGCCACCTAGTGCTGGGCGGCGACCAACCGGATGCTGACAATGGCAATCTGTTACTTGATAAATTGTTCAACGCCCAAATTCACTGGGCGGGCACGCACCGTAAAGGTGAAGACATTCCAAAAATTGTTGAGCAATGTAAACAAGCGGGTAAAAAACCTTATGTGGTGCCTTATGGCGGCTCAAATGAACTAGGGGCAGTGGCTTATATCGAAGCGATGAAAGAGCTGGCAACACAACACCGCCTTGATGCCTTCAGTCATATCATTTTTGCCTCCAGCTCTGGCGGCACCCATGCAGGGTTGATGATTGGCAACAAATGGTGCGGATCCTCTTGTCAAATTTTGGGCATCAATATCGACAAGGGTGAAGCGGGCGAACTGCCGTTCGAGCAACAGGTGCTGAAACTAGCCAATTCAACCGCTCAATTTGTCGGCCTTGACTATCAATTCAGTGCTCAAGATGTGCAGCTAAATGATGACTATGTCGGCGAAGGTTATGGGGTGATTGGCGATTTAGAGCGAGAAGCCATTTCCCTAACCGCGCAAACCCAAGGCATTTTACTTGACCCAGTTTATACCGGCAGGGCCATGGGCGGTTTGATTGACATGATTAGACAAGGCAAATTCAAATCTTCAGACAACGTGCTGTTTTGGCACACCGGCGGAGCCCCTGCACTGTTCGCTTACGCAAAAGAGTTGTCATAGTGAAATTAAAAGCGAAATTAAAAGCGAAATTAAAAGCGAAATTAACAGCATTTACCCCCGCAGACCATGCTTTGCTGCTCAGCTGGATCCCCGATGCCGACTTTGCCTTGCTGTGGGGCGGACCAAGGTACAAATGGCCACTCGATAGCACTCAAATAACCACCTATCTCGACAACGAACCGGTGTCAGCTTATTTATTTGTCGATGATGAACAGCCCATTGGTTACATAGAGTTGGCGCAAAAACCTGACAATCAAATCACCTTGTGTCGCATATTGATTGCAGATCCCAATGCGCGGGGCAAGGGATATGGTGCAACGCTGATTGGGCTTGCCATCGAAAAAGCCAAAACCGAGTTTGGCGCAGTCACCGTCGAACTCGGCGTGTTTGAAAATAACCACGCTGCCCGACGCTGTTATGCAAAGCTCGGTTTTGAGATCTATCAACAAAATACTTCGATTGAACATAAGGGTGAAAACTGGCCATTATTGCGCATGAAAATGAAGCTGGACTAGTATTAAGACAAAGAAGCGGGGATACAGGTTTTATGCTCCAGACAAAACCTAAGTACCTACTTACATGTAGGCAAATCCCCCCCCTACAAATGAGGAGAAAGCCATGATCAGAGGTGAACGCGTTAACTTGCGGACTATCCGCGAAAAAGATCTCGACGAGCTGTATAACCTGTCTTGCGAAGTCGAAGACGCTGGCGAATTTATGCCGGTTGCACTGCAATCACAAAGTGGTTTTAAAGCGCAATTTCAGCAAAGCGGTTTTTGGTCTGACGATATGGGCGAACTGGTGATTGAAACCGCCGCGGGTGAGATTGCAGGCATTATTGGTTTTACCAAAACCGCGCATTATATCGACGGTTTCGAGCTTTTTTACCGCATATTCGAATCCAAACACCGAGGCAAAGGTTTGATGAGCGAAGCCCTACCCGCTTTTATTCGTTTTATCTTTCAATCAAAAAATGTCAATCGCTTGCAGGCGGTGACTGTTGAAGGCAATGAAGCCTCGGTGGCCATTTTAGACAAAATGGGTTTTGTGTTTGAAGGCACCATGCGTCAGGCACGGCACCTTAAAGGTCAGCATGTTAATTTGAAGGTTTATGCGATTTTGAAAGACGAGGCGCTTGCTAGCTGACGCTGTATTGGCCTCATATGGAGGATGGGCCGAGGAACGAGGCGTAGTTAGCGCTTGCGCGTAACCCATCGGTTATTCGTCGTTAATCGGCAAATGTTGGTAGGGGAAATGATGGTTTCACCCATGGTTTGTTGTTGGATTCGACGGTTTTGATGGGTTACGGCTCGTTCCTCGCCTAACCCATCCTCCATATGAGCTCTAAACAGGTTCTTAGGTGCGCCAAACTTTTACGGCGTCATCTCAGCTACAGTCTCACCGTCATCTTTCCAACCTTGAATCTCTTCGGCACTCGCCTTGGGCGAAAACATACCTGTATAGGCATAGAAAATGCCGATAACCGGCGACAACCAGCAAGCAAAGGCCAGCGGAATATATAGTAGATTGGTGAAATCGCCATCAACGCCAATATTCAATGTCAGCGCGGTGATCACAAACGCACCACCGGCATTCCAGGGGATCAACGGTGACATCAAAGTTCCGCCTTCTTCAATGGCACGAGACAAGTTCAATGTCGAATAACCCATGCCACGATACGCTGGAGCATACATTCTGCCCGGTAACGCGATTGACAAGTACGGGTCACCAGCGACCAAGTTGGTCGCAAATGAAGTGGATATCGCCGCAGTTTGCAACCCAGCAAAGGTTTTAACTTTGTTACGTATGGCCTTAATAATCGATTCGAGACAGCCCGTTTTTTCTAGCGCACCGCCAAACCCCAACGCTATCAAAATCAGTGAAATAGTCCACATCATCGACTGAATGCCACCTTTGTTAAGCAAGAGATCGATTTCATTGACGCCGGTCTCGATACTGTAACCGCTGTTGGCGAAGGTAAATACTTCGTGCAAGCTATTGCCCTGAGTGAGCATGGCAAACATACCACCCACAACTACCCCGGCAAACAATGACGGAATGGGCGGCATTTTTTTGATGGCTAACACAATAACCAGTACCGCAGGTATCAATAATACCGGCGAAATAGTGAAATGCTTATCTAATGCAGCGGTAATGGCGTTGATATCCTCGAACGATACCGGGTTATTACCTATCACAAAAAAACCAACAACAAGGTAGATCACCAAGGCAATCAGCATCGCAGGCACCGTGGTGGGCATCATGTTTTTAATGTGATCAAATAAATTAGTACCAGTTACCGCAGGCGCCAGATTGGTGGTATCAGACAAAGGCGAAATTTTATCACCAAAAAATGCCCCAGACACCACCGCACCAGCCGTCCAGTATATTGGAATTTCAAAACTGTTGCCAATCCCTACCAGCGCTAAACCAACAGTACCAACCGTGCCCCATGATGTGCCCAAAGACACTGACACTACGGCACACAGCACCATGGCGGCGGCGAGAAATATCTCGGGTGAAAGAATTTTCAGACCATAATAAATCAGCGTGGGCACTGTGCCAGAAGCAATCCAGACACCAATGATCATGCCGACGGTTATAAGTACCGACACCGATGGCAGTGCGACATGAATAACGTGAAAAATGCCTTTTTCAATCTCGGCCCATTTCAGGCCTTCTTTGAATCCAACCAATGCAGTCAGGGCCAAACCGATAGCTAGGGGTATATGAGGGGTAAAATCTTTAAAATAAAACAGCTGTATGCCCAGTAAAATAAGCGTTAACACAATCGGTGTTAAAGCCAATAAAAGACTGGGATGTGGGCGTTTGGTTTGAGTCATAAATTACCTGTTATTATTGTAGTCTGGGCCAATGCGGCTAGGCCAGTTTTGATAGAACAAAAGTAATGAGCCGGGCATTGTAGCAGCAAGTTAGGTGATTTTCGAATCCAAGTCGCTCTAAGGTGATAATAGCGTCGCTCTTTGCACTTCAGGGCAATCTAAATAGGCTTGATTTGGTATTGGTTTACAGCGGGGCATTGACTTGTTCGATTTGCAAGCTATTCGTTACAGCACAGGCAACGACAAAGTCGCCCGACAACCGCCCGCTTCCCGGTTATTCAGGTGTAAAGAACCTTGGTGCACACTGGCGATCTGACGGCACAACGCCAGACCAATACCACTGCCTTTTGGTTTGGTGGTATAAAATGGCACGAACAGGTTGTCGAACGACGCGAGCCCCGGCCCTTGGTCGTCAATATGCACTAAAACGTAATCTTGTTGTTGCTCCTCACTAAGGCCACTGCTGAGCTGCCAATGGATTTGTATATGACGCTCTAACCCCCCAGCATCCTTTTCTTCCATGGCATCGGCGGCGTTCCTCAGCAAATTAAGCAGCAATTGATTGATTTGCTCAACATCCACTTCAACGCGAATTTCATCAAGCTGGGGTCCGTTATCAAGATGAATCTCACAGCGAGTTTCAAGCTTGATGGCTTTATCAATCAAACTGGCTACTGTCACTTCGCTCAACTTGGGTTTTGGCAAATCGGTCAATTCGCGGTGTTGTGACATTAAATGATTCAGCGCTTTGGTACGACCAACAATCACCTCTAACCCTTCGCGAGTTTCCTCCAGCCAGTTGCTCGGTAAGGGTTGTTGTTCTATCAGCCAACTGATGGTTTGCGCATACGATTGTACCGGTGCCAGCGAGTTGCTGATCTCGTGCCTTAATACCCGCATCATGCGTTGCCAAGCCACTAGTTCTTGTTGATGCAACACGGCAGTCAGGTCTGCAAGGGTCAATAACAAGTGATTTTTGCCTTTCTCTCGAAAGTTAGAGCGACGAAGTTGCCACACCTGCTGCGGTGCAATGTGTTGCAGTATTTCGGTGCGCTCTTCGCTACCACTAAAGCAATCGGCCAATCCCAAATCTTGCGCGCAGTGCCCAATCACCTCGGTTCGACTTTTTTTCAACAACTGTAATCCCCGATCATTGATTCGTAACAGGGTTAAATCATTATTAAAAGTCAGCACCGCCACGTCGATCTGGCGCAACACTATCTTCAACAACTCATGGGTTTCGGCGGCGTCTGTTCGGGTGCTGTACAACTGCTCGGTCAATTGGTTTAACCCGGTGGCGGTCTGTTGCAAAATACCTTTATACTGGGTTTGATCAAGGTTCAGCGAAAAGTCGCCGTCTTTAAGTGACAAAATGGCGTTCAAAATACTGCGCAACGGTGACATTAGGCGAATATGTAAATACCAAGGCAACCACACCATGATGATCACCACCAAACTCGTCAGTGTCCATTGCCATTCGAATGACAAGGTGTGAGTCCAAATCAACAGCAGCGACAAACCACCCAACGGCAGGCTGACCAGCAAACCGCTGAGCATCAACCAAGAATCGGCATTAGGCGTGGCAGGTGTTTTCATCTAATCACTCAACCCAAACTTTTCTAGCCTGCGATATAGCGAGCTTCGCCCTAACCCCAATTTGTCTGCCGCGTGTTTAACATTCCCCCGGCAATGCGCCAGTGCTCTTTTGATCACAAACAATTCAATTTCTTCAAGCGTCATGTTATCTAAATCAAATTGCGTTGATAACGGCGCAGTCAACCCCAAATGAAACGTCTCAACACACGCTGACTCGGCCATCAAAACGCCACGTTGAATACAGTGATCCATTTCACGTACGTTGCCGGGCCAGTTATGACGGGTTATGGCATCAAGTGCTTCGACTGAAAAAGTCAATTCGGGGCGATTAAACTCAACGCTGTGACGGGCCAAAAAGAAATTGGCCAACGGGACCAAGTCTTCAATCCGTTCGCGTAACGACGGCAACTTTACTTCAATTGCATTTAAACGATAAAGTAAGTCTTCGCGAAACTTTCCCTGCGCGCACAACGCAGGTAAATCGGCATTGGTGGCCGAAATAAGCCGTACATCGACCTTGATGGTTTTTGACGAACCGACCGGTTCAAACTCGCCACTTTCAATCACTCGAAGCAACTTGGCCTGCATCGGTAAAGACAAGTTGCCAATTTCATCCAAAAACAAAGTGCCCTTGTCGGCCAACTGAAAGCGGCCTTCCCGATTTTGGCGGGCATCGGTAAATGCGCCCTTTACATGGCCAAACAATTCACTTTCAAACAAGGTGTCAGAGATAGCGCCGATATTGACCGTGATAAGGGTGCGGTCAGCTCTGTCAGACTGGCGATAAATTTCTTGGGCCGTGACGCCTTTGCCGCTGCCATGCTCGCCGGTGATAAGAATATTGGCCGTCGTTTTGGCCACCCGTCCAATCAACTGGGTGACCGACTTCATGGCTTGCGAGCTTGGGGTGAAGTGGGTTTTGCCCTGCTTGAGCATTTGATTTTCTTGGCGCAAACGCTGGGTTTCTTGTAATGCATTACCCAATTCGATTTGGGTGCGCATAATATTGAGTAAGCGGTCGTTGTCCCACGGCTTTTCGATAAAATCTCGCGCCCCGTTTTGCAGCGCTTTAATGGCCAATTGCATGTTGGCGTAAGCAGTCATCACAATCACCGGCAAAGCGGGGTTTTTCTCATTGATGGCTTTTATCAGGGCTAACCCTTCTTCGCCCGAGGTGGTATCGCGAGAATAGTTCATGTCGACAATGGCCAGGTCAACTTTACTGTCATCCAACATAGTCAGAGCCTGCTGTGGCTCGCTGGCCAAACAAACGCTGTAACCTCGGGCCGACAGTAACGCACGCAGGGCTCGCAGTATATCTTGATTGTCATCGCAGATCAGAATATGCGCCATGAAAATGGTTCTCTTATAGAGTGATGAGCGTAAGGATACGATCAACAAACAACTTTTGCTAGTTTGCACTGAATGTGGCACAGTGCGCTTTCAATCGTTATAAATAAGCGCCAGTCGGGCAGGATCGTCATGTCAAAAAAACTCATCGCAGCCGTCGTTATCACAGGCGGCCTGTTGGCCACAGTCCCTTTTTATTTTAGCGGCCACTTTGCCCATCAGGCATTAATCAGTCAACTCGAACTGGTACGCAAACCCTATCAAGATGCCATGCAGTTCATCGAGACTGACACTCAATCAGGGTTGTACAGCTCATCGTTTGGTTATGACGTCACACTAGATCTAACCAATCCACAATTTGCGCCGTTAAAACAAGACATTGAAGGTGACACCCTTACTCTGCATATTGATAACCAAATGCGCCATGGTTTTTTAAGTGTCAGTATAGAAAGTGTATTTTCGGGTCAAGCCAAAACGTTGTTTGACAAGGCCATGGAAAAACTGCAACTAAAAAAAGCCGATGAAACCCGGCCCATGGCGCAACTAACCACAGATGCCAGCTTTTCGGTGACCGGTGAATACACAATGAACACCCATTTTGACCTTCAAGGGTTGACCATGCAAAACCAAAATGACCTTGGCGAACTCGTCACCATGACCACCCAACCGATGCAGATGAGTGGCACTTTGGCGGCTGACATCCTTAGCTACAAGGCCAATTATGGCGATATTACCATTGGACTGCCCGACAGCACCATCACAGTCAATCAATTAACGGCCAATGGCAGCGCAACTATTTTGCCACCCGCCGAGCAGCAAATCAGTGCTTTTGGTGATCAGCATTTCAAATTGAATCTCAAATCAATCAGCATGATCCAAGCCGACAAAAAGGCTGAAGTACTAAGTGACTTGATATGGGCTTTTACCGTCACCCTCAAAGACGGTCGTGGAGAGTTTAACAACGAGTTGTCTGTGGCTAAGATAGGCAATCCGCAGATGCCAGTCACTCAAATAGAAGACTTGGTTTTTAACTTCACCGCCGACATGGGGCTAAAAGCCGCCAAAGCCTATTACGAAGCAGCTAAAAAACTTCCTGTCAGCCCTGATGACCCAACGGCAGCCATGAAACTGTTTGCCAACCTGCTCAGTGAAGACATCAACGTCAACCTTAACAGCATCAAAGCCAAAACCATTAGCGGCCCGGTAGACCTGATAGGTAACATTAATATTGGTGCTGTCGACCCAGCCCAGTTTAGCGAAAACCCGATGGTCGCACTGCAAGGATTGAAATATGCCATTAGCGGCGAAATTCCCAAAGGTTTGGTGATGATGAGTGGCCAATTGCCACCAGAATTCATCGACAACCTGTTGCAACAACAAATGATAGAACTCAAAGACCAACAGATCGTGTTCAAATTGACAGGCGAATCAGGCAGTATTAATCTAAATGACAAACCCTTGATGTAATCAAACTTTACTAAAAGCGCAATCGAAGAGCCACCATAATGAAATCAAAGGATATTTTAGTCGGTGTTAAGGCCAGTCAACTGAGCATCGGCAGCCAAGTGCCCTACCCTGTCTACAACAAGTCAGGTCGATTGCTGTTTGCCAAAAATAAAACGCTGGTCAACGATTCGCAGCGCCTGCATTTATTGCGCGATGGACTGTTTTTGATTGAATTTCCGGATAGCGAAGATAGCGTACAATCTTTGGTATCACACCTCAAAATCCATTTGTCCAACGCCTTCGAATTGCTTGAAACCCAATCACACGAACCTTTTATTCGCTGTATCTACCAATTGGCATTGGATATTCAACACCATTGTGCACAAACACCCGATGCTGTGCTTGGTGCGGCACATTCTGATTACGACAGTGAATATTGGTTAATACATCCCATTCATTGTGCGGTGATGTGTGAAATTGTCGCTAGCTCTATTTCGATGCCGGTGCCCGACAAATTATCTTTGTTGTGTGCTGCACTGACACAAAACATCAGCTTTTACCAAGAACAACAAAGCCTCCACACTAAAGACGCTGGCCTCAGTGATGAAGAGGAAGAGCGGGTTCGTACGCATCCGATGCGCAGTTATCAGATGTTGATTGAGGCGGGTGTGAATGATAATTTTTGGCTTGATGCGGTGCGCAATCACCATGAGCGCATCGACGGCAGTGGTTATCCTTTTCACTTAAAAGAATTTTTGGTGTCGCCCCCCAGCAAAATCATTGCCATCGCCGATATCTATGCCGCTGCCACGCGCTCGCGGGCTTATCGTGAAGAGTTATTATCTAGAGACGCAATGCAGGAGATTTTCAACGAACGAGGCAAAAGTGTTTGCGAACATTTAACCAAATCGTTTGTGGCACAGATCAGCATTTATCCGCCGGGCACCTATGTCAAACTGGTGAATAAAGAAATTGGTATCGTCAAAGTACGAGGCGAAGAGATCAGCAAACCTGAGGTGGGTATTATCATTGATGCCAAAGGCGCTTTTTATGACAAATTTCAACTCCGTCTTACGAGTGAACCCGAATATGCCATAGCCCAAGTGCTGCCCTTCAGTCAATTCACACAACTCGAACCCTGGCTTCCATTGCTTTGGCCTACGATTGAGATTTGATTCAATTAGAAACCACCCTGTTGCGTCCGTTGTTTTTGGCCTGATAAAGCAATTCGTCAGCCCTGCCGACCATCGCCTCAAAAGATTCGTTCAAATCCAACGTGTAACCAATGCTGACAGTGACCGATATCGATATCGATAATCCATTGACCTCCAGAGGCGTTGCCATTATGCGGTAGCGTAGCCGTTCAAACAAAGCTTCGGCCGACTCTTTATCAACATTAATACACAATACGCAAAACTCCTCTCCACCAATGCGCGCGACGACATCACCGTCACGAAAGTGCTTTGTTAGCATCTTTGATACGTGTTTAAGCATATCGTCCCCCACACTGTGTCCGTAGGTATCATTGACCTTTTTGAAATAATCGATATCGATCATCGCGGTTGCGATGGTGATGTTGTCTCTTTTGGCGTTTTCGTACAAACCATTGCCGGTTTCAAACATATAGCGGCGATTATATAGGTGAGTGAGAAAATCTCTGAACGCTTGGTTTTTAAGCTTTTGATAGCTGGCGATGCCATCTATATTTTGATTCACCCGACAGTAAAACTCTTCATGCATAAAAGGCCGGGTAATAAAGTCATTAGCACCCGCTTTGAGCATCTGCACCGACACTCTGCCGCCGCCCACCGTAGATACACCCAATATAGCCAATTCTTGGCGAGAGAAAGTACCGCGAACCTTACCGATGAATTCAGCCCCGTTCATTTTTGGCATATTGTAATCGGTGATCAAAAGGTGATAAATGGGATTGTTCTTTAACAGCATCAACCCTTGCTCGGGGTGAATGGCTTCTTCGACAGTAAAGTTATGACGTTCAAGCAGCGATCTAAGCAGTTTGCGCGACAATCTCGAATCATCAACAATCAAAATACGCCGATTAAAATTCTCATATAAGCGCTGTACCTGATCAATCACATATTGCATTTCGCCAAGGTTGCGTTTAACCACATAATCGATAATGGCTTTGGCCATCATTTCATCGTGAAGGTCATCCGACATGTTGGCAGTCAAAATAATAGGGCGTATGCCTAGGGCCAACAGTGCGTCGACCACTTCGCCATGGGGGGCGTCAGGCAGGGTCAAATCCAAGATGGCAACAAAAAACTGATTAGGATGCACACTGACAGCGTCGATGGCTTCTTTCATGGTGTACGCAGACACTACGTCAAGATGCAGTTGTGACTTAATGTTTTCAGTCAGCAATTGATTGATAACCGGACTGTCATCAACGACTAGCACCTTGGTTGCTTTTTTCACCAGACCATCCACGAGATAATTAAAAATGTAATCTTTTTAAGCGTAGGACAACTCTAAGCAACTGTACAAATTCGGCTGTAAATGGATTGTTTTTGGTGGCTGGTCAGGGTTGTTCTAACTTAGCAAGCAATATAAACTGGGCATCAAACTCAATTAAATTTGTTCTTATGCAATCATTATTCGATAAATATGGCGGCTTTGCCACATTCAACCAACTCACGCGGTTGTTTTACCAGAAGTTACTTGATTCACCCCAGGTCGCCCATTATTTTTCGGGTGTTGACATTCCCACATTGGCTGAACACCAAACCAACTTTTTGGCCACCGCATTAGGAGGGCCGACGATTTACCAAGGCGCCGATTTAAAAACCGCTCACGCCGGTTTGATGATCACTAATGAGGATTTTACCGAGGTCGCTGAGTTGCTTGAAGAATGCCTCGAAGAACTGGGGGTTGAACCACCTGATATCAACACCATTATCAATATCGTCGCGGAATTTAAGGAACAGATAGTCAGTGGATAAGCTCAAAACAACGGGCTTGTTAGGCGACACGTTACTGGACCAACTCGTGGTAGCCATTGCTTTGGTCGACCCGATATCTTTCAAGCTTGTTGAGCATAATGCCCATTTTGCGAAGCGTTGCCTCAATAACTGTAAAACAACCAATATCGATATTGACACGATATTGCCAACTCTAAAAATAAAGATCTTACGCAGGGCGATTGACCGAAACAGGGTCTATCGACACAGTGAGATTTTCAATCATCAAGGGCGGGATTATCCACTGGACTTTTCGTTTTCATCCGTTGAATACTCGGGCAAATCTTACATATTAGCCCAAGGTGTTGATAATCATGATGCGTTAGAAATGAAAAGCATGATCAGCGCCTACGATGCCATTTTTAAGGCTCAAACCGAAGAACTGACCCAGGCGAAAGAACAATCTCAGGCCCATAGTCAGGCCAAATCACAATTTCTATCCCGTATGAGCCACGAACTCAGAACCCCTTTAAACGCGATCCTCGGGTTTGCCCAAGTGCAAGCACTCAAATTGGCTGATTGCCCCGAAAAGCTAAAAATCAATGAATACATTATCGAAGGCGGTTTCCAGTTACTCGAATTGATCGAAAAAATGTTCGATTTTGTCGAAATGGAAGATCAAAAAATGAATGTTCAAATTGCCAGCTGCGATTTGAATCAGTGCCTTAATGTCGCCATCACCGAGTGTGCCGACTTGAAGGCAAAACATCAGATAACTGTCAATTATCAACCCACCCAAGTGATGGTTATCGCCGATCAAGAGCGTCTTATTCAAGTGCTCAAAGAATTGTTGACCAATGCCATCAAATTCAACACCCTTGGTGGCTTTGTCAATATAGCGGTGGTAAAAGCCAAGGAAAATCAAATAGAAATTGGTTTTGAAGATTGTGGCGTGAGTTTAACCCCAGCAGAAGAAGAAAGACTCTTAGAGCCGTTTTTTCGCAGCCAATATGCCGAAAAAAATCAAATACCAGGCATTGGCATCGGTTTGGTACTGATTCAAAAGTTAATCTCAATGATGGATGGCACGGTGACTTATGCCAGCAATCGACAACTCAAAGGCGGCAAAACCCCGGGCATGACGTTTTATTTAAAAATACCCAAGTGACTTCGAAATGCTAAGTTCTGAGTCTTTGACAACCCTCATTTAAATCGATGTTTTTTTCTGGGCATCGGTGAGAGCAGTTTATAAATTCCTTTTTGCCAATGACCAATATCACTGTCATACCACTTCGAAAATCGCCTGTCTGACGGCCCTCCCAACAAACAACTGTGCACCTCGTGACGCGCCATATCGGTCACCATTCTAATCGATGGCATAAAGGTGGTTTCGCGGCCATCAAGGCGATATATCTGACCTTGATGGATGGTTGCCCGCCCACCAATGGCAGTAATAGGCCCTTTGTCAAAACCAAACATACTCGGTACTTTGCCATCAAAAAAGATGTTTTTGAGCATAAAGCGCTGGGTTTCACCCCAGGTTTTTACCGGTGTCTGTAAGGCCCGCTCAACAGCGATTTTGTAAATCTCTTCGCGCTTGACATTATTGAACCACAGGGATTCTTCGCGCAATAAAACGTTGTCGAAATTGCCATAAAAATCGATAAAAACGCCCGACTCTTTTGATAAAAATTTAAACACCGCAGAGCCTAAACCATTAACGGCAAACACATCATGGTAAATACATTTTAAAGCCCGCTCAAACAGATAAGCCCCTTTTGAATGGATGTCGTATTTTTGATCCCAATCGCGCAGAATATTGCCCTGTGCTGTGTCGGGCAACAAGGGTTTGATGATGTTCATAAACTCCTCGGCCTGCAGCGAGAAAACATCAAACTGCATTTTTCGCATGTCTTCAAAAGTCAGGCTTTTGGCCTCTAGCAACAAGTCGGCGATACGGTCGGCACGGTAAGACCCCATACAGGCATTAATTGGGCTAACGACGCCATATTTATTTAAATCATTGTTGGCGGTGACCACAAATCAGCTGTCAGGAATGGTGCAATTAGGCAAAAGATGAGGCGGA
>JABSOG010000139.1 GCA_013216025.1 Algicola sp.
GGACTGATATACACACAACGAAGTTGTTATAAAGGCGTAGCACAGCGAAGCTGTAAATGTCTTTTGCAACGATTTGTTGCGTTGGGTGGCGGTCGGGGAGGATGGTGGCTTTTCTCTCATACACGAGCACCAAAGGTTAGATGTAAAGTCCGAGACTCGGTGAGCAGACCGTCAAATTCATGGATGAATTTGCCGAGGCTCCAGGGATGGATTCATGCCGTGTCTAATCACCGAGTCACGGGCTTTAAAGCTTAGAACCTTGGTCTCGTGCTCCAGCCATATAGTATACGCCGCAACGCGGCGTATACCCCAAACCCACAACCCCACTCGCTAATCAGCGAACAACAACCTGCCCATCTTCCATCTCAATCACCTGATCGGCAACATCAAAATAACGATCATCATGACTGATGACAACCACAGCTTTGCCCTTGGCTTTAAGTTCCGGCAAAATCTTGTGATAAAATATCTCTTTGAATGTTGGGTCCTGATCGGCCGCCCATTCATCAAACAAGTAAAGATCTTTGTCTTCCATATACGCCACCACCAACGCCAATCGACGCTTCTGGCCGTCTGACAACGCCAAGGTAGAAAACTTGCCATCTTTGAAAGTCACTTTCTTGGCCAAATCGAGATCTTGCAAATAACCATCCACTTGCGCTTGCACTTCATCACTCTCAACACCCTCAACACCGTGCAGGCGCTCAAACAGATAATAATCTGAATAGATAGCACCAATATGCTGTCGTGCATCGTTGAGGTTTTGTGGTGTCACCTCATCGTCGCCAAAAGAGATAACCCCTGATTTGGCCAAATAGTGCAAGGTGATCATTTTGCTCAAGGTTGACTTGCCCGAACCGTTGCCGCCAACAATAAAGGTGATTTCACCTTTATTGATACTCAAGTCTATCGGACCCACCTGAAAACCTGATTTTTCGTCCACATCGTTATATTGATAACAAACTTGCTCAAAACGCAGCTGTTGCCATGGCGTAGCCGATAAAGTCTCGGTACCGGTTTCTTCTAGTGGCAAATCATCCAATATGTTGTTGACCTTTCTCAGTGACACCTTGGCCATAAAAATCAGCGGAACCGACGACAAGATCATCGCAATCGGTGAAGTAATATAAAGCAACGCCATAACAGTACCAATCAATTCTTGCGAGCTGATCGAATGATAGTTAACAAAAATAAACGTCACGGCACCAATAACAAAAAAGCTAATCAAATCACCATAACTGGCAGAAGCCTGAATGATGGTATAACCGGTTTTATTGGCATCAAGTACGCCTTTTTCATGAGTCAACAGGTTATCGGCAAAAAACGCATCACGCTTGGCATTATTGACTTTAAGTTCTTTGGCACCATGAATCAGGCCGCGAATGGATTCTTGCAAATGGTCAAATTCATCACGTGCTTTGTACAAGTACTTTTTGCCCATGTTGGAGGGGATCATATAGCTAATAGTCCCCAGCACAATAACGAAAAGAACAAACCAAAAGACTTGGCTGTTAAGATAAAGCAAAAATCCGAGCATCCCAAACAGGGTTACCAAGCTCACCAACAACAAAGGGATCATAGCAGCACCGCTGATGATGCGCGGCACATCGGTGGTCAGTATCGCAATGAGCTTTGACGACCCCAATTTTTCGATCGATGCTATCGGCGCACCTGAAATCCGCTCATATAAGCGCAAACGTAATGCCGAGGTTACATCCATCGACAACCGAGTCATGGTGATCTGTGAAAAAGAACGGGTGATTAAAATAAACACACAGGTAAAAAGAAACAACCCAGCAAACTGGTGATTGGCCACCTCAAAAGTCAAAAAGGTATAAGGCTCGGTAATATCAGCCTCTAACTGGCCTTGTGGGCCTTCAAATGTACTGAGCACCAGCGGGATCAGCAGGGCATAACTGATACCCGACAAGGCACCGGCAAAAATAGAGGCAAAAACCTTGTTTGGCGCTGCCTTGGTAAATGATTCAAATAATTTCACAATGGTTTCCTTCTCTACTGCTTAGGCAGCAAATGAGATAGCTCGCTATCTGCCGATGCCGTTTTATCAGATAATTGCGCAAATTCAACCGCGTTGAAAGGGGCGACCATGTCATCATAATGGCGGCTCATGACATTGCCAGACTGCCCGGTAGAATTCATGTAACGATGACTGATACCGTCTGCCTGCCAGGCCATAATTTGTCTAAACCCTGCCCCAAACCCTTGAATATAACCATCGGTTATATCAAATTTGGCGGACGCAACGTTTATCGATTCGGGTGAGCCACCATTACTAATACTGCGCTCAAAAATCGAATCGAGAAATTTGACATTACTGAAAGGTCGGTGTGAATAAACCGTGGTATGGATTTCTCCCCATTGCCAGTCAGATAAATCAGAGCCCAAAAATTTGCTCGTCTCGTCAATGGCATCAGCCAACGAATTCAACATGACTTGTTGACACGACTCAACCTCGTTAGTGGTAACATTATCACACCAAACGTTGTCATCCTGAGCTAACGCCCGTTGAATTTCAACAGTATGCACATTAGAGACAATGCCGTTCAAAAAGTTTGATTTGGCTTGAAATCCCCAGCTCATTTGCAACTCATCATTTAACAGGTTCATTTTTAAATGTCGTAGCCAAGCATGAAAAATAGTCGCCTCAGCGCTATCATGGGCCATATCGCCCTGCCACTGTTTCAAAGCGTCAATCGCCTGTTGTTCGGTCTCATCATCACTTTTAAGGACGGTTAACAACGGCAATAACCGCTGGGCCGCCAGGTTCAAGGTATCGCCCTGCATGACGCCCATATCTTCGCTGGTCATCAATGATTTGGCGCTGATTTTTTGCTCTAGCAGCTGGCTGATACGCTGCGCTCTAGCAGGTGCTGCCCAGTGATGTGAAATAAAATAAGGATATTGCGGACCCTCCACTTTATTGTTGGCGCTGACAATATAACCACTATCAGGATTATAGCTTTGCGGCATCTCTTTGGAGGGGATATAACTATTCCAGCGGTATTGCTCGTGCCAACCCGGCACAGGAAAAGTCCCCTCGCCTTGCTGCCTGACCGGGATTTTACCCATGCCCAAATACCCGATGTTGCCGGCCTTGTCGGCATACAACATATTCAATGTTGGGGCAACGTGGTGACTTAATGCCTCGCCAAAGGTTTGCCAGTTGCTGGCATAATTAAGCTTGAAAAAAGCCTCATAACTGGTATCACCATCGTCTAAACCGGTCCAACGTAAGGCCACTGGCTGATCAAAGACTTTAAACATGTCACTAATAATAGGCCCGTGCCGAGAGTGACGAATTTGCACAGTCACCGGTTTGAGCGGATCACGCAAAGCATCTGGTGATTTTGCTCTAACCTTGATCTGTTCTTCACCAACGGTAAACTTTTGCCATTGATCACCGACCTTGTACGAACTGGTATCCTCGGGGTTGACTTGCTCCAAATACAAGTCTTGAACATCGGCCATCATAGCAGTGCCACCCCAACTGATGTGTTGATTATGGCCAAATATAACCACCGGCAACCCGACCAGACTCATACCCGCCACATCGAGCTTGTCACCTTGCATGTCGACCACATACCACAAAGAAGGCACCTGAATTTGCAAATGCGGATCATTGGCAAGGATTGGCAAACCTGAAGCGGTGTGCTTGCCAGCGACAACCCAGGCGTTACTGCCGACATATTTACCACCGATGTTCAAATCGTCTTCAAGGGTCTTGTGAAAATTCATCATACTGAGCAGTTTTTGTGAATGAACTGCACTTAATCCGGCACTTAATCCGGCACCTGATGCAGCATTTTCTCCCGACCCAGAAGCAGCAGTGGTCGTTGGACCATCTGCCGGATAGTCAGGGAATAAGGTTTTTAATTGCTTAGCGTTGAGTTTTTGACTGGCCAACATATGACCCATTTCTTGACTAAAATTGCCGCCCAAATTCAAGGCAAACACTTTAATCCAACTCAGAGAGTCATAAACAGTCCAAGCTTCGGGTTCGACATCCATCACCGTGAATTCAATCGGCAAAACCAAGTCATCTTTTGTTATCCAAGCGTTGATACCTGCTGCATAGGCGGTCAAAGACGCTTGCGCCTGTGGACTTAATGCGGTCCATGCAGATTTGGCCGACTGGTACAAACCCAGTGTTCTGAACCAAATATCTTGGTTGATGCTGCCCTGCCCAAATAATTCACTCAAACGCCCCTGCACCATTCGCCGTTGTACTTCCAATTGCCATAACCGGTCTTGGGCATGGACGTAACCTAGCGCATAAAAAGCGTCGTTATCGGAGGTTGCCTTAATGCTCGGCACGCCTTTATTATCTCTAGAAATGGCGACTTTGGCCGAAATCCCCGGCACAAGCTGATCAGCACTATGATCAGGCAACGTCGAATTCAAATAGCTGTAACCTGCGATAGCCAACAACAGCAAGGGTAAAATCACAAACAAAAATGCCCGTGATAACAAAGGGGATTTCTTAAACATGAACGGCAGAATCCTTGAATATTTGACTGATTCTAAAATGGTAGGCGACCTTAGCATACATGGATCTCGGTGACAAATTGGCCATTTCAAGCTGACTTAGGTATATAATAACCATCACCTTGAAACTGAACGTCGACTACTTGGAACTTCTTTGATTTGAGACTACTCATTGCCATACTTTTAATGTCTTGCGGCCAATTGGGTGTACAGATATTTCTCCCTGCCCTGCCCGATATCGCTGCTCATTTTAATTTGAGCGATGCCGATGCCCGTCAGATCATTATGCTGTTTTATCTCAGCTTTGGCCTGTCTCAACTATTTTATGGTCCCTGGTCGGATATCGTCGGTCGCCGCAAAGTGTTTATCTACGGACAACTGCTGTTTATTATCGGCAGCTTTTTGTGTTATCTCGCTGACTCCCCACTAACCCTGTCAATCGGCAGGATATTACAAGGTATGGGGGCTGGGGCGCCGGTTATCGTCAGCCGGGTGATTTTAAGTGACAGTTTACAAGGTAACCGTTTGAGTAAAGCACTGTCTAACCTGGCCATTGCAGCAGGTGTGCTCACGGTTTTGGCCCCCTTTATCGGCGGCTGGATCACCACCGCTTACAATTGGAGAATGATCTTTGGTTTGCTCACTGTTTACCTGCTACTGACCGGTTTTGCCGGTATGCTACTTTTACCCTCAAGCAAAACAGCCAAACAACCCGTGTCCTTGCCCCTGATAATGAAGGGCTACGGCAAGTTACTGGTCAGTAAACTGTTTATCACAAGCTCTGTTTTCAAATGGATATTAACCTTGCTATTTCTCAGCTCATCAACCTTCTTTCCGTTCGAACTGCAACGCCAGTTTGGCTTAAGTGCCGGACAATACGGCAATTACCTGATGATCCCAGGCGCAGGATTAATTATTGGCAGTACCTTGGCAAAAATGGCGCAGAATCATTACTCCCTAATGAAAGTCATTGCACTGTTTTGGCCGTTAATCATAGCCGCAGGTCTGCTGTTGCTATTAATGCCCGATTCTCTGCCTGCCATACTGCTGGCATTCACTTTGCTGATGATGGCAGGCGGCGGCTTTTATCCAGCGTTTTTACAATTAGTGGTCGCGCCTTTCAAGACGCAGTCTGGCGCCGTGGTGGCCTTGGTCGGTGCCATCGATATGCTGGTCTTTTCATCGCTGGCCGCCGTGGTTAATCGCTACTGGATCACCGATGTTCAAGGGCTTGGTGTGCTTTATCTGCTGGGGGCGTTAATCGTGGCGTTGAGCTGGGTCATTTTACAGCGGGAAATGCAGGTAAATCATCAACATTAATGTGACCTTACACAGGATAAAAGTAGGGCAAAAATAACTCAACCGACAAAAGGTCAAATTCGCTTTATGAAACAATCACTTACTTTTTCCATCGTCGCTTACCTGCTTGGTCTGGCAACTTATCACCTGTTTATCGCCACAGAACCTGCCCAACCTGCCGAGCAATACATTCAGGCAGAAAAACCTTCGTCAATTTCCGTCGGTAACAGTGTCAAAAGCACAGTCAAAAGCGTCGCCAAACAAGACAGTCCAGTAGTAGCAGTTGCGAGTCCTAAGGTCAGTAATCTGCCAGATTGCGTAGTCCCAGCCCCAAGTGAACCAGAAAAACAGCCAGTTGCAGTCAATATGATTGATGCCTATGACCAATTCATAGCCAATGCCCAAGAACCCGATTCGTCACTCAATGACATTTATACCCGGTTTACCAACCAACAAAAAGAACCTGAGTGGGCCGATAAGAAAGAGCGACAACTCCGTGATTTCATCCAAACTCACCAAGCATCCTATGCGGTTGAACTCAATACGGTTATTTGCAAATCCAGCAGTTGTGAAATTTCGGGCACCATAACGAACAGCGCACAGTGGGATAAAATAGTGAGTGACATGTATCGCCAACCTTGGTGGAGTTTCTCGAAGTTTGGCCTCGACCAAATCGAAAACGAAACCAACGGCGAGGTCTACTTTTATAGACTGGCAAGATTGGTGTTTATTGGGTAGTTGCGTCTTAAGCTGGGCTTTTGTGGCGGGTGCCGAGGCGCCTGTCGCGAAAAACATTTGGTCATCGTACAGAATGAAAACTTTACAAGCCCTTGTAAATTGGCGCAGCGCTAAGGCATCTTTTTTAATTCACTGCAAACTTGCACGTTTAAGTCAACAAACTCTTGCCAAGTATAATTTTGAGCGTAATTCTTTTTGTATTGAAATTTCACATTACAAATATCAGGCCTATCATCGTAAATTAGACAGAACTTGGTATTTTCATCTAAATGCCTACAAATTCCATCACCTCTATCTAACCATTTGGTTTCTTCTGACAAGTTAACGTACTGACAACATTTACCGCAATTATCACAAGGAAAAATCAAAATGAAAGACGCTGTTGACTTAGCATGAGTTGGTCGAATTCTTCAAAACTTTTAATTCTTAAAGTACAACCAAACTGAGTATTTAATTCAGTTAATGCTGAAGTTAATGTATTAACATCATTTGTAATAACTGCATTTTCAAGCTGTAAAAGCGAATTGCCGATGACATGCCGCCTATCACTAAAATATGTTTCCAAGTATTGTTCAAGCTGATATCGACTTTCTCTTATTTGTTGCTTTAGCACTTTACTTAACGCCTCAATTTGCTGTCGTCTTATTCTTGCTATTTTTACAGCTGTAGACTCACCCAAGCTCAGATGCCCACTAGAAAGCAATAAATTTCCAATAAGCAGACCAATACTACTTCCTATCAAAAAGCCAACAACAGGTATTGGTATAGCGGCTTGCCCTAAAACACCATAATAACTAACCGATGCAGTCGTTAAAGCTGCGTTACTTGCATCTTCAATCAATCGTTTACCGGTTATACCGCCTTCTAAATATTTTTTAAATGACCCTGTTAACTCAACTGCCGTTACAGCCATACTCGTTGCGATATTAGATCTCCCCATCCCCTTGGCAATATTTTTAGTGCCTAACTTAATTGCACTATTAACTTGGTGACTTTTACTTTGGTTGTAAACACAATCATGAACAAAATGTTCACAGTTGTTCCAAATTAAATTGTAAGCTTTTTCATTTAGCCGGCTATAAGCATTTTCAATTATTTGCTCAGAGTTAAACGATGCATTTGGGTGTGCAATTATTCTATACCCTTTTTGTTCACCATTAGAGTGTTGGAAGTCATTTAAGCTTACCTTTTCAACAGGTCCTGCACTTAAACCCTTGGCCAAGCCTGAATAATGAATGACCTCTTTATTACCAATATACAACCCGTGATGGGTATACATTGCTCTAGGAGTACTTAAATGAGCGCCAATAGGCGGCTGTTCAACAGTGCGAATCATCTCATCAGTTATAGCGTGATCCTCAAGTTGCATGCCCGAAAAAACCTGTTCAATATATTGCTGAGTAATATAATCAACTGTTGTATCTAATATTGTTGTATTCACTGCACCTCCAGATAAAAAATCACAGCCTAAAAATACACTGAGATTATTATGCCGTACATTATTTAGTGCTGGTTAGCTTTTTGTACTCGTTAAAAGCTTACCTGTTGTTTTATTTAATTCACCCTTTTGGGTCAGTATGGGCGCTTCCAATATGTTTTTAATCGTTATTGCCAATTGAAAAATTTGATAAACATCTTCTTTCTGTTGCCCGGTAAACTTTGAATAATCATTTTCCGTAGAAATTAATGTGACAAGATTATCAAGTTGAGGGGTAAAAACACGGCCTAAAGATCTCAATAGTGCGTTGACCTCAACGAAACGAGTTTTGATGCCCCTCGTTGCAATAACTGCAGTTTTCATTTCTTCTGCACCAAGCTCGGATTTTTCAAGATTGCCGTAAGCATCATGTTTTGCTTCTGCTGCTTTAGAAGCTAACATCATGCCGCCTATAGCTAAAACAGGGCCTGCAACAATACCACCCAAAACTGCGGCACCTCCTGCCATTCCCATTCCTCCTGAGGCTAAAGAACCACCGCCTAACCAAGCCAAAGTTGCATTTGTTGCGGCGGCACCTGATAATCCGCTTATTGCAGTACCAGTCGAAGCGGCGCCCAAATAACCTACTCCACCGTATGCTGCCATACCAGCCAACCCGCCGGCACCCACTGAGGCAATCCCACCGCCAACGACCTCTTTCATTCCCAAAGCACTGCTTGTTAAGTCTCTTAATTGGTTTTCATTAAAGTCATTTAAGCCATTTTCAATCAATTCTTTATCTTTGAAATCTAGGTTTTTAATCTGACTAAAAGCATCAACGAAAGGAATTATTTGTGCTTTGTAAATATTGAATTTACGCTTTCCTAAGCGCTCCATAGTCGATTGAGTTTGGTGTCGTTCTTTTTCTAATTTGCTTTTTGCTGCTTCATATACGCTTTGGGCTTCGGCATTTAAACTTTTTGCTGTGTCGAAATCATCTTTTGCATCGACCCCCTTTTTAACACCCCAACCACCTGCTATGACAGCAATACCTATTATTAATGGTAACGGCATAATTTTTACTCCATTAGTTCTTCAGCTTGACTTAAAAAAGAGTTGTTTGTTCCTACTATAACCTATTATTGTTTTTATTATATCGTTAATGGGTTGATTTTTAAAACGGAGAGCAGCTTAATGTGAGATTAACGGTAAGTCAATATTTTTAGGGAATTAAGGAAAAAGAAACAAGGGCTCACCCCCGCTCCTTTATATTTTGTGCCACGCAGTGGCCTTAATAAAGCGGCCTAAGCAGACTTATCAACAATAATTCCCGCTATCAATCGCGCACTCTCCCCCCTAAGCATCGAGAAGTGATCCCCGGCAACAGCGGTATAACTGATTTGCTGAGCAAATGATTTATCGGCCAAATAGTCTTTGTATTGGCTTGATGACAGTCGACTTTGATTGGCAAAAACCAATTTTGCTGACAGCACTTGCTCCATTGTCGGTTCGTATTGGTCAAATAACGCTGACTGATGTTTAAAGACATCTTGCAAATAGGATGGCAAATCAAGCGCCGCCAAATCAACTGGCTGGGCTGATGATTCACTCTCTAATACACTCAATTTTGGTTGCTCAAAATAGGTATCTAACATAACCAGTTCAACTTGATAGTTATTCGCCTGCAATTCATTGGCCAGTGCCAATGCCAGTGCGCCGCCATATGAATGACCCACCAAGGTGATTTTGTTGACAGGCCATTCGGCCAAGCTATCAGCAAAGGCCGCTACATTGTCCGCTATGGTGTCAAAGTATTGCTCGCCCGCTATCAGCCCTTGATGACGAAATATCCCCATCTCAACCTGTTCACCTTTGGCCAAATGGCTTTGTTGCAACTGCTCCACGATATCAAAGAAGTCATTAGCTGTACTGGCCACGCCCGGGATGAAAACAATCCCCTGTGTAGGCTCAGTACTATTGGTAACCTTTTGCGTCACTTTTTGTAAGAGCGCGGTATTACCCAGACCACTGTCAAGTGAATCCAACATTGCCGCTTGAAATTTTATGGTTGTTTCAACAAATAATGTCGATAACTCACAAGCCTTGTCTAATCGGGTCTGAATTAACGACAACAGTTTGACGGTTAATAATGAATGCCCACCCAAGTCGAAGAAGTTCGCTTTGATACTGATAGACTTAGCTTCGATGTTTAACAACGAGGCCCAAATATCGACCAGCCGCTGTTCTGTTGGTGTTACCGGAGCAATATATTCACCCTGTTGAACACTGCCATCCGGCTGGGGTAACGCGGCTTTATCTAACTTGCCATTTGCGGTTAATGGCCAGAACTCAACCACCATGATGATACCCGGCACCATGTGTTGGGGTAACTGTTTAGCCAGCATAACCTTCACAGCAGTCACGTATTGCGCTATCTGGGCTTGTGTTTGAGCTTGAGCAATCATTGCAGTTGGCTTAATGTACCCCACCAATTGCTGACTGCCTGCTATCTGCTTAACTAATACCTGTGCAGAATCGACCATTTCGAGTTGTGTCAACTGCACTTCAATTTCACTCAACTCAACTCTGAATCCACGAATTTTCACTTGGTCATCCACACGACCGATAAATTCGAGGTTGTCATCCGCCAAGTAGCGCACCAAATCCCCTGTTTTGTATAAACGCAGTGAGCTGTTAGGGTTACCCTGTTGATAAAATGGATTATCAATAAAGCACTGCGCCGACAATTCGGGGCGATTCAAGTAACCCCGGGCCAAACCCTCACCGCCGATATACAACTCGCCGATACTACCGTGCGGCATGAGTGCTCTGTGTTGGTTTAACACAAAAAATTGGCTGTTGATGATTGGCCGTCCAATATGGACGTCCAATCGTTCACTATACTGGCCTATTTGGGCAAAGGTAAATCGCTCATAACTACAACCTACCGTGCTTTCTGTTGGACCATACTCATTAATAAAGGTGCTATTTGGCATTTGCCGAGCGATTTTCAGCGCCAAATCTAGAGAAAAGACTTCGCCGCCCACAACCACCAAATGAGCGGTTAATACCGGTTCATCAAACACCAACCCTTGCAAGTGAGAAGGGGTGACTTTAAATAACCCCGCTTGTGGTTTCGCCATCATCGCTACCAGTGGTCCAAAAATATCTTTTTGTTCCTCAAGTAACGTTAAATATCCCCCTGCTAACCACGCACCAAACAATGATGTCACTGTGGCATCAAAATTCAGCGATGTGCTCATCACCGAATGTTCAATCTCATTAATCTCATCACCCTCATCACTCTCATAAATTAAGTAATCACGAGCATTGGTCAGGTAGTTCAACACGCTTTGATGCTCTACCATTACCCCTTTAGGAGTACCTGTCGACCCGGAGGTATAAATGACATACGCCAAATTCGACGATGTCAGCCCGGTTTGGGCCGCACTCAAATTGCCAGTGGCATACGCTGCACAACAGTGTTGGTCGGTTTTCGCTATTCCATCCAAGGTGACAAGGGGGCCATTGAAACCAGTCAGCACACTTTGCAGCTTGATTTGACTTAACACCACATCAAGCGCCGCATCTTCAAGCATATAATTCAAACGCTCTTGGGGGTAATTTGAGTCGAGCGGCACATATGCACCACCCGCCTTCAAAATGGCCATAATACCAATCACCATCTCCAATGAGCGGTCAACACAAACGCCCACCAGCGTGTCTGGGGCAATGTTATGGCATTTTTTTAAATAATGGGCCAACTGGTTGGCTTTTTCGTTGAGCTGTTTGTACGTCAGTTGCTGGTCTTCAAACATCACCGCCACACTGCCCGGATTATCTGCCGCTTGGCGTTCAAACAGGTTATGTAGGCAATCATCCTTGGCATAATCCCTCTCGGTGTCATTAAAATCATGCACTAAACGTTGAATTTCCCCCTCAGACAATAAAGGTAAGGCGTGCGGGACTTGTGTCGGCTGGGCTTGACTTAACCCTTCAAGTAAACGACATAAATGGTCGTTCATTTGCTCTACATGCTGCTCACTGAACAAATTAACATCATAAACCCAATTTAACCCCACCCCTTGTTCACTGATACTAAAAGCAACTTCCAATTCAAACTTGGCCGAAATCAGGTCTGATTGATACGGTTGAATATCAACCCCCAACGAACTGAACGCCTCGGTGTCTGGCGTATCATTCAATCCATAATTGGTGTTGGCCGATATCATGATTTGAAATAATGGACTGTGGGCCGTGCTTCTGGGCACGTTCAATCGTTCGACCAACTGCTCAAACGGCACATCTTGGTTCGACTGTGCATCTAGGTGCACCTGCCTGATATGGGCAAAGTAGTCTGACAGTGTCTGATGATAAGTATCGGCTCGCAGCACCAAAGTATTGATAAAGAAACCAATCAAAGGTTCAACTTCTGCCCGCATCCGGTTTGCCACCGGCGTACCAACGACCACATCGGCACTGTTGCTGTGTCTCGACAATAACAAGGAAAATGCCCCATGCAACAGCATAAATGGCGTTAATCGGTGTTGCATGGCCACGGCAAGTAAGCGCTTGGCCACAGGGGCCGGTAATTCGGCGGTGACTAACGCCCCTTCGTTTTGCTTTTCTTGAGGGCGCAAATGGTCCAGCGGTATGCTGTGTACCGCAGGCAGTTCAGCGAGCTGCTGCTGCCAATAATCCAACTGGCTCTGTAGTACCTCACCTGTCAAATATTCGCGTTGCCAATAGGCATAGTCTTTATATTGAATGGCAAGCTCAGGCAACGGATTCAACTGTCCTTGCTTATAGGCCTGATACAAGGCAAAGAACTCTTTGTTCAGTACCGCCATCGACCAGCCGTCTGAGGCGATATGGTGCATATTAAAGATCATCACCCCGCTATCAGCCGTCTTTTTGACATAACTGACACGCAACATCAAATCGGTTGTTAGCTCAAATGGCGCGGTCATTTGTGCTTTAACCAACTGCTTAACCTGCGCCGCCATTACGTCACTGGCCACTTGGCTCAGGTCTTCAACTTTAATCTCAAAATTAATGTCTGACATGCTGCGAATATGCTGTAACACCTCACCATCGGCTGCTACATACACTGTTCTGAGCACGTCATGACGCTCAATAATGGTTGTAAACACCGCCGTGACCAAGCCCATATCCAGTTGACCTTTAACCTCAAACACCATCGGCATGTTGTATTGTGGTGTGCCGCCCTGCACGTTATCGATAAACCACAAACGTTGCTGGGCGAAAGACAGCGGGTGATTTGGCGCATCGGCTACTGGCACGATAGTCGGCAACAACGAGACTGTTTCTAGCGTCTCTATCTCTAATGCCACGGCGGCAATGGTCGGCTTGTCAAAGATGACTCGCAGCGGCAATTCAACGGCAAATTCATCACGAATTTCGCTGATCACGCGAGTGGCCAGTAGCGAGTGTCCGCCCAGGTCAAAAAAGTTATCTTCAATGCCGACTTTTTCAAGCCCGCGCAATTGCTGCCAAATATCACCCAGTTTTTCTTCGACTTCGTTGGTCGGGCCCACATAAACGGCGGTTTGTCGGTCGCCCTCACCCGGTATCGGCAACGCTGTTCTGTCAAGCTTGCCCCCCGGGGTTAATGGCAACACATCAAGCACCATAAAGATTGCTGGTACCATATACTCTGGCAAGCGGTCGCTGAGCGCTTTTTTAATGTCTTCAAATCTTTGGTTCTTTTGCTCACTATCTATAACAGTCTCGTTAAAGACCAAGTAAGCCACCAGTTGCCGTTCGTTACCCTCATCTGCCCTGGCCATCACGGCCGCTTCTTTAATCATCTCAAGGCGACCGAGTTGCACTTCAATTTCGCCCAGTTCTATGCGAAAACCGCGAATTTTTACTTGGCTGTCGATACGACCAACGAATTCCAGGTTGCCACCCGGCAGGTAACGCACCAAATCACCCGTTTTATACAATCTATTACCAGCAACTTCACTGAAGGGGTGCTGAATAAATCGCGCTGCGGTTAAAGTCGG
>JABSOG010000140.1 GCA_013216025.1 Algicola sp.
GAGTTGTTTATATATACTGCATAATCCGCCGTAGGGGCCGCCCCCGTGCGCGCCCTTGCCCGGGTTTATTGGTATCCCATAAAAGGGCGTGGACGGGGCCAGCCTCTACGCCACCCTTTTCAGGCTTTCGCGACACCCCTCGATGCCAGTTATTCAGCCATTCCTCTTGAGACCGAGTCCATTTTGAGCGAGTTGGACAAGCTGGGCATTCGTCACTATATTTTTGATGTTAGTGGCGTCCATCTTTGAGGGGAAAGTTATGCAACTTAATCACCAGACCATCAAGCAAAGCAAATCCATTGATAAAGACAAGTTTTGGCGGGCAATCGCTGGTTTGATGCTTTTGTGGTTGATTGCAGCCCCACCAGCCAATGCCGATCCGGTGACCGATTGCACTGACTTTGGCGGTATCAACTCGACTCAGATATGCATTGGAGAGGGGCGCACTTGGATTTTAACCGGTGATGATACCCTGACCGCCTTTCCCTTTGTTGTGACTTTTAACGGCAACCTCGATTTTACCGCCATTGCGTCTATTCCAAACCCCGGTAATTTGGGCCCTAACGATTTCGACAAGTTTTACATCATCACCGAAAATGTATTCTTTGTGCCTGTGGATGAGCGAGTTAACTTTCCAGGTGAGATCCTGGGGCCATTTATGTATGGCCTGCCGCCAGACGGCAACGCCATACAGTTTGGCTTTGACCAGCTGACAAAAATACTGGCTATGCAGGCCAAGGGCAACATCGTGATCATCGAACAAGAGGTAGACCACGATATTTTCAATCCACTGGTTGAAGCCTTTGGTCCCATAGAATTTAAAGGCACATTGCCCCCTGCGCCACCGACTCCACCAGCCACGACTGTTACCGGGTCCAGCGGTGCCAATTTTAACTTCTCTGCCAGTTGTGGTGAACCAATCAACCTGTTTACCGGCGAACTGTTTAACCAATATCCAACCGATATCTTTTTGGACAGCCCATTGCCCCTGACATTTTCACGCTATTATGCCTCTGGGTTAAAGCCAGACAACATCATGGGCGCGATGGGCGACAACTGGCGACACAACTTTGAATGGCAATTAACCCAATCTGGCGATACCCTCGATATTGTCACCCAATTGGGCCGTTTGCTCAGGTTCAATAAAAACCAAAACCAATGGCTACTGGTGTCAAAGCAAGACATAACCTACCAACTGATTGAAAATGCCGAAGCGGCCACTTTTACCCTTGTCGACCCCCGCGATAACCACGCTTATCTGTTTAACGCCGATGGCCTGCTGAGCAAACACAGCGATAACGTGGGTAATAACCATACCCTGAGTTATGACGCTAACAAGTTACTCACCAAAGTGGCCGATGGCCTTGGTCGAACGCTGACCTATGGATATGACCCATCGGCCCGGTTAACCAGTATCACTGATGACAATAATCGTACGCTGAAGTTGGCTTATACCGACAGTCTGCTGACCAGTTCTACCGATATTTTGGGTAACACGACCGTTTACACCTATACCAATGATGCCTTGATGACCGCCACTAAACACGCTTTGGGCAACAGTCATCACAGCCAAACTTTTAATACCGATGGCAAGGTGGCCAGTCAAACAGACGCGTTGGCCAATATAAGCAAACTGAACTATTCAGACAGCAACACCACTTGGACTGACCCTTTGGGTAACATTTACAATTCAACCCACAACGATGCGGGTGCTGTTTCGAGTGTTATAAGACAAGACGAGTCGACGGTGAGCATGTCATCTAATGAGGCAGGTCAACGCAGCGGGTTCACCGATGCTTTGGGCAGCACCACCAACTTTAGTTATCATACCCAAAGTAGTCGGCTGTCGGGCATCAGCCATGCTGACGGAACGACCACCACCAATACCTTTGCGACCCGCACCCTGACTGACCAAACTCAAGTGTTTGACCATACCGCCACAACACATGCCGATGGCTCAATAGATGCTTATGTTTACGACTCATTGGGCAACTTAACCAGCCATACCAACCGAGCAGGTCATGTAGTGCGTTTCACCCACAACGACAATGGCCAGTGGCTGACCCGTACCAACGAGGTCGGCGGCGTGGCAAAACGCACCTTTAACGCCGACGCCACTTTAGCAACCCACACTGACGTATCAGCCAATAAAACAACTTACAGCTATGACGCCATGCGCCGCTTAACCACAGTGACCTTTGCCAATGGCGACAAACAGTCATTCAGTTATGATTTGATGGACCGGCCATTAACGATAACCGATGGCAAAGGCAACGTCAGTACATACAGTTATGATGCCAACGGCAATCAGAGCAAAATCACAGACCGCATGGGCGCTTCATTAACATTCACCTATGACGCCATGGACCGGGTAAGCCAAATCATTGATGACGATAACACCATGGGCGCAATGACTTTTGATGCCTTGGGCAGGCCAGCCACAATGACCAATCGCAACGCCACAACCTACCAGTTTGGTTACAACGCACTGAGCAGGCCGAGCCAATTCACCGATGGCAACAATAACACTTGGCAGCAAACGTTTAACAGCGAAGGTATTGTCGCATCAATCACTTCGCCAAAAGGGCACGCCACAACTTATACCTCTGACAGCATGAGCCGTATCACCAAAATGACCACGCCATTAGCTCATGCCTATCAATTTGCTTTTGATGATATTGGCAACCTCAACCAAATCACCGATCCACTGGGTAATATCGTCAGTCAAACCCATGACGCCCGCAGCCAAGTCAGCGCCAGTACACTGCCCGAATCAATCAGCGCAAGCTATCAACGCAACGGTCTGGGTTTGATCACCACAGTCACTGACCCTAACCAACAACAATGGCAGCGAACTATAGATACAAACGGTCGAACAACCACCAGCACCGATCCATTAATGCGCAACGTAGCGTTTGAATACGACAACCGTAATCGCGTCAGCAAAACCCAATTTGCCGCTCAAATGGGCAGCTTCACCACCAGTTTTGATGCCAATGGCAACATTATTCGCAAACTATACAGTGACGGTACCGACTTAACCTTTGAATACAACAACGAGGATCGGCTGATTTCGTCTAATAACCTCGCCTTGACCCGCGATAGCCTCGGCCAAGTCACCAACAGTAATGGCATTGAAGTGGGCCACGATAGTGCAGGTCGTATTACATCGGTGGCTTTTACAGACGATAAATCAGTCAGTTACAGTTATGACGGCAACGCGAATTTGGCCATGGTTACAGACTGGCTCGGCGGTGTCAGCAGCTTCTCTTATGACAAAGACAACCAAATGATCTCGATGACGCGGCCCAATGGCGTGACGGCCACTTTTGATTATGACAACGATGGGCACCTGAGCGGTTTTGCACAGGGGATGCTGGCCGATACTATACTGACGAGAGACGCCAAAAACCAAATCATTGCAGCCACCCGAAACACGCCCACAGCTGCCACTGCATCTACATTGTTAAGCCAAAACCACAGTTATGATGTCGCAGCGCAAGTCAGCACCGAAGGTTTTAGTTATGATGCTATGGGGCGATTGACTCAAAAAGATGATACCGGTTTTGACTGGGATTTGGCGTCACGACTGACCACTGTTGGTGATACCAACTACAGCTACGATGGCATGGGTATGCAACTGACTCGCACAACCCCACAAGACACCCGACAATACGCATGGAATTACGCACTGGCCATACCTTCGATTTCGATTGAAAAACAAAACGGGGCAGACAAACGTTATTACGTACACACCCCATCTGGTGCGCTACTCTACAGCGTTGATGCTACTGACAATAGTCGCCGGTTTTATCACTTTGATGAAATGGGCAACACCCGTTTTATGACCGATGATGCGGCAAATATCAGCGCAACTTATGCGCACACGCCTTTTGGTCAACTCATCAAATCCACGGGCGAACCCGACAACCCATTTACTTGGCAAGGCCGATTTGGCGTGATGGCCCAGGCCAATGGACTTTATTATGTTAGGGCACGTTTTTATGACAGCAATACCGCAAGGTTTATTTCACCGGACTCGATTGATCAGGTTCAGCAGATGTTTGAAAACGACCCCGCTCAAAGTTCAGCATTTAGCTTCATGGCTCATAAAAAGCTGGTCAACCCAATGTTGCTCAACCCCTATCAATTTGCCAATGCCAATCCGCTCGCCCAGATAGATATTGACGGTAACGAACCGATAACCATTGGTGTTGTTTTAGGCGGCATCGGCGCGGCTTTTACCGGCCTATATAAAGCCGGAAAACAATTGGAATTGGCCGATATTAACGAGCAAGTCGCCAGAGAAAATGCCAGATTACTAAAAGCAATGGACGACCCCGTTTGCGTGGCAGATGGGTATGCCATTGAAGCAAAAATCAACAGCAAACGGGTCAACGCCATTATCGACAGTTCGCAAACACTGGCCAGCAGCGTACCTGGTACCTCATTCACTGGCCCGGTAACTGGCGCGCCGGTCAGTGATGTGTCGCAAACGATCACCCAGCGGGTGATAAAGTTTTTTAGCTGGGACAAATAAGCAGACAACCGGAGATGACACATGTTTAATCGCAAATTTTGCTCAATCCACTGGCTGTTAACTGCATTAATATTGCTTTGCAGCGCAGCCAATGGCGAAACCTACAACTACGACAAAGCCGGTCGATTGACAGGCGTTAGCTATGATGACGGCACCAGCATCACTTATCAATTCGATGCTAACGGCAACCTGACAGGCCAAACAGTCAATTCAGGCAGCGCAGCCAATCAGGCCCCAATAGCAAACGATGACAGTTTTACCATTCAGCATAACGCCACCACAGGTTTTGATGTGACAACCAACGACGCCGACATCGACGGCGCATTGGATTTAACCTCAGTAATCATCATCGACCCACCACAATCGGGCGCAATATCCGTCGATGCTACCGTTGGCAGCATGGTCTACACCCCCAACACCGGGTTTTCGGGCACTGACGTTTTTACCTATCAAATAAGCGATAACTTGGGTTTAACATCCGGCATAGCCACAGTTACGTTGACTGTGTTGGCGGCACCCGTTACGCCTCCGCCAGGCGATAATGGTGGTAATAGCGGCGGCAGCTCAGGTGGTGGCAGTTTGTCGATATTGCTGTTTGGACTGATGATTTTGGGGGTTAGGCGGCGTTTTTGCGGTGGGTTATGAACAAACTCTTGCCGTTCATGCTGTTCAGCCTGCTGTGTTTTAGTAACATCAGCCGCGCCGACAAGGTCCGGTTTGTCACCGAGTATTTTGAGCCCTTGCAAATAACCAACAAAAACGGGCAATTGGATGGCATGGCGGTTGAACTGGTCAGGGCGCTTTGTGCCAGAGTCGGTATCGCAGCGGATATCTCGGTTTACCCGTGGGCTAGAGCCTACCGAATGGCGCAAACACAGCCCAATACTTTTATTTTTTCCATCGCAAAAACCGAGGCTCGTTCGCCTTTGTTTAAATGGGTTGGCGCATACTATTGGGATGTCGATGCATTCTATTCGCTGGCATCACGCAAAGATATTGTCATTAACAGCATTGATGATGCCAAAAAGTACAGGATTGCGGTGCCAAGAGGCGATGTAGGTGTAAGCCGGTTAGCACCGTTTGGCTTTGATGCCAGTCACTTTGAACTGGTTGCCAACCAGCAACAGAGTCTGTGGATGTTGGTCAAAGGCAGGGTGGATTTGAATACCAACAATGAACGGGGGTTTGCTACCTTGATCAAAAATCTCAGACTTAATCGAGCTGATTTTAAAAACAGCTACGAGATCTCAAAAACCTCATTGTGGCTGGCAGCAAGCCTTGATACCCCGGATGCCCTGATAGATAAAATGCGCAAGGCCATGAATGAACTCAAAACCGATGGCACCCACGCACGGTTGATGAAAAAATGGTTACCTGAGTTAACGGTAAAGTGACTGGTGAACATCATGACTCTTGCCTTTAAATAACGACACCGTTTATCGCCGACTATCTGGACTTCTTATAGGCGTAGCGACATTCTTGTTGTCATACACAATCCCATCTAGCATCAAAGTTTCCCTTTTATCACCGTTTTGAATGATCACTCGATCAAAATACACTTGTTTGACAATCGCGGGGGTCGAATCGATTTTCTCGCCCATGCTGTAGGTCCCCTGCAAACCGCTACTTGCAATAACCGCAGTACCTTTGCCATCGATATTCTCGGTAACCGTTGCCGTCAGAGTCAGGTCCAGCGTGGTAGGCGGGATGACGCGTTGTTGCGAATCTGGCTTGGGTTCATCTGTGACAACCGTCTTAGCGACATACTGACCAAAGATATTCAAGGTGGTCAAAGCGCGGATATTAAGTGACTGACCAACGACTTCCGATGATCTGGAGTCAGCCATCCCCGGTGGTGTGAAGGTAGCGCCAACAACACCACCGGGCAATACCATCCAAGTGACATTGGCCATTATCGAGGCAATGTAAATCAGCCCCGCAGCTGCCACAAGCTGGTTTATCTGCGCTTGGGGCAACTGTTTTAGTTTGTTCAGTACATCAGTTATTGAAGACAATGGTTCACCTCATGTTGTCATATCATCGAGCATCGCAAGTTGCGTTGTAGATTGATGATATATCCTCAAACCGAGTAATGGCAAATCAACGAAACGAATGTTCGAAAATCACTTATTTTATTTAATATCAATAAGATAGGGCGGATTTTTAGTCGTTTATATAACGGATTTGTCTCGCCTTCGACAGCCAATGTCCGGCTCGCGACAGTTATTTTTAGGCATCTGCGCCTCATTTTGATTTATACAATCATGTATATATACAGCTAAGTATAAATTTTTGAGGGGGGCTATGGCTTTGGGTAATATCGCCACTGGTGATGCGTTTTTTAACCGGTCTAACGACCTTTGGCTTAAAAATACCGGAAATGCCAATGATGCACTGTCTGACTTAGCCACGTTAGCCGCCCAAGGCGATAATTTATCGTTTTCAGACTCAAGGCGTTGTGCCGAGACTGCCAAAAATTGGGCATAGGATTGGCATAGGCCGATTTAATGGCGGCGAATAGTTACGCCGAATTTCTCAAACCCTTTGAACTGGCTTTGCGCAAGGTCGATGGTGATGATGAAATGATTAAAGGTGTTCCGATTGAGGTTCGGAAAATCGCGCAAGAGGTTGTGGTTGAAATACAAAAGGGATGAATTCGAACCGGGAGGCTGTTGCGAAAATTTAAAAAGGGCAACGTAGGGGCCATGCCCCTCGGCAATTGCGTCCTGTCATTGCTCTAACTACACACATCCATGTGTTAGTGTGCTTGCCCGACTATGTGTCTTGTAAATATTCAATCGGTTAAGCCGAGAGTGGGCAATCACGGGGGATTGCCCCTACGTCAATCAATATACTGGTTAACATAATCCTTAATGTCCGCATAACGATACCGCTCAAGCTTGGCAAATCCCGGTTTTTTCCGCGCTTTAACTTTGGTAAATATCGGCACGCTGATGCCACACAAAAAACGCGCCAGCAAGTCAGCTGAAGGCGGGGTAGGGCAAGCATTAATAAACTCATCACACAGCTGATGAAAATCAAACTGTTCTAACGGGGTTAATGGCTCGGGCTCTGGCAATACCGCGACAAGCCCACCGCAAACTGAACAGTGACCACAGGGTTCGGTCACTTTATTATCACCAAAATACTGGGCCAATTGCTGGCTGAGACAAGCATCGCTTTGAAAAAAGCTGAGCATGTTGTTGATGCGCTTTATTTCGTTCTGCTCTTTAGATTTGAAATAAGCGAACAAGTCCCCAGCCAGTTGCTCAGTGTCAAAGTTTGGATTGATGACGCGGTAAACATCGGTCATTGTTTTGCTTTCTAGCTGTATGTAGTTTTTCTCATGAAAGTATTCTAATGCTGTTATAGCACGGCCTCTGTCGGCCTGATGTCGTTGGTGCAACTGGTCAAAATTCATGGTGTACCAGGTTCTGGCTTTGTCAGAGCTGCTTAAAATCGCACTGACAAAAGTTTGTCGTTCTCCTTCAAAATGGTTCAACAGTTGTTGTTCACTAACCTGCAATTTATATTTGTAATCGGCGAAATAAGAATATAGCGGCACCATAATATTTTTGAGCTGCAAATACACCATCAGGGTTTTTAACGGCAGTTGACGAATATTGCTTTGGTTCGACAGGGGTACTGGCAGGGTTTCCCATTGGCCATCTTCGGATGACATGGTGGTTTTTATCTGTTCCAACACTGTGGTGATGCCCGATAACTCCGGGGTGTCGCCATAAACAAAGTTCTCTAGCACACTGAGGTTATCGCCATTGGCCAAGACCACACATTGCGAGGGCGCACCATCTCGTCCTGCACGGCCTATTTCTTGCGAGTAGTTTTCAATGGATTTGGGCAAGTCATAATGAATGACCTGTCGAATATCGCTTTTATCGATGCCCATGCCAAAGGCGATGGTGGCGACAATACAATCTGTGGCGCCACCCATAAAGTCTTGCTGAACCTTTTGGCGCACGTCATTAGCCATGCCTGCATGATACGCGGTGGCATTGACGCCTCGGCTTGCCAAAAAGTCGGCTACCGCTTGCGCCGTGTGCTGCAAAGTCACATAAACAATACAAGACTGGTTTGGTGCCTTGTTTATCCAATAGAGTAGGGCATCATTTTTGGTTATTTGAGTTACCGGCTCTACCGCCAAATGAAGATTCGCGCGGTAAAATCCGGTGATAGTGACATTGTCTGGCGCTATTTCAAACTTGCTTTGCATGTCTTGTATAACCGCTGGTGTTGCAGTCGCGGTGAGCAATAAGGCTTGAGGGATATTGAATTCTTTGAGATATTGCGGCAGTTTCAAATAGTCAGGGCGAAAGTTGTGACCCCACTCAGAGATACAATGGGCCTCATCAACCACCAGTAACGACAGTGGCACCCGGTTGATAAAGTTACGAAAGCGTTCGTTCTTTAAACGCTCTACCGAGATCATCAAAATTTTGATATGGCCGCTCGAAACACCTTGCATCACTTCGTTGGCTTCAAACCTCGATTGGGTTGAGTCGATACTGGCAGCCGGAATGTTTTTGCTTTTAAGAAAGTCGAGCTGATCTTTCATCAGCGCCAGCAAAGGCGAAACCACCAAAGTTAAATGCGGCATATGTAAAGCGGATAACTGATAACACAAGGATTTGCCTGAGCCAGTGGGAAAGATTGCAGCTGCTGAACTGCCAGCCACTACGGTTGAAATCACCGCCTCTTGGCCTTCTCGAAATGTGTCAAAACCAAAATACTGTTGCAAGGTTTGATGGATCATAAATTAACATTTTAAATTCGCAAAATATTGGGCCATACTACGCCAAATTAATCGGTTTGCTAATAAATTTCTATCCCAATGAAAACTCTACCCGGAAAAGAGATCGCTTGTCTTTATGACAAACAAGGTCCTGTGCGCGTATTTGATGACGGCAACAAACGCTATTTGAGCTTTGGTGCCGGTGACGAACAAAGCTGTATGGTTAAAACCAGCCCCGGTTTGCTGCAATACGATTATAACCGGGCGATGATTTTGGTGATGCTTTTGTGCCGCCCGACCAACATCGTGGTGTTGGGTTTGGGCGGCGGCACATTGCCCATTTGTCTACTACGGCACTTTCCTGGGGTGTCGATCACCGTGGTCGAACTGCGCGAAGTGGTGATTAAAATCGCCAGCAAGTATTTTGACTTACCAGACGATGGACGTCTTAAGATTATTAATGACAATGCGCTAGACTTCTTAGAACAGCAGGGGTCACAACAGCAAGAGGCTGGGACCTGTGATGTGCTGTTCAGTGATTTGTTTATTGCAGAAGGATTGGAAGCCCGCCAATTGACTGAACGTTTTATCGAAAATGCTAAGCGGATATTAACCGATGACGGTTATTTGGTGATTAACGCACTTGAAGAATATCGTACTGAGAAGGTGCTCAGCACGCTGTTTGGGCGTCATTTCAAGACGATTTACGAAAATATCACCGATGATGGCAATTGGGTGATCATTGCGACAAACGGTTCAGACAAGGTTAAACCCAAAACACTTACTGGTTCAGCCAAACAACTGTCTGAGGTGTTGGGGTTTTCTTTGATGGGGCATTTAAAGCGGTTGGTTTAATCTTCTTTTATAAAAGCATTTAAAACATGATCTTGCCACTTGCCATCAATCTTAAGATACGATCTGGCGTATCCTTCACGCTCAAATCCTAACTGCTTTAACAGGGCCGCGCTGCGTTCATTGTGTGGCATGTGGTTGGCGTTGACCCGGTGCAATTCATAGCGTTTCATGGCATACGGTATGGCCTCTTTCAACAGTTCAACCATAAATCCTTGGCCTTGATATTTTTCGGCGATGGAATAACCTAGGTTACAGGCCTGAACCGAACCATGCACTATGCCACTGAAATTACACAGCGCTATCACCTCATTATTGGCCAGATTCAGCGCTGCCAAATTAAGGGTATTGCCTTGTTCAAAGCTCTGATTGTAACGGGTAAGAATATGTTGCCAGCCCGCCAACGAGTAATATTCATCGCCCCGGGTCGGCTCCCAAGGTTTTAAAAAACGCCAGTTTTCAACATAAAAGGTTTGCATCAATAAAGCTTGATTGGGCTGCAACAAGGTTAAGTTGCAGCGGTCGGTTTTGATCAGTGGAATACTCATTAATTATCCAGAGTTGAGGTTATTCGGCCATGATGCCCCAGCCGTCGGCATAACCGTTACATTTTTCGGCGATGGTTTCAAAGGCTTTTAGGGCCTCACAAACATTGTCGTAACTTGGCTCAATCTCAACCGTGCAGTTAACATCCCACACCCCTGGGGTTTCATCTTCGCAAATCTCAACGCTGGCCTGGGGGTATTTTTGGCCGATGACTTCGACCATTTTCTCGGCCTGTGGTTTTTTCTCAAACAAATGAAAAAAATCTACCGCATGAGTTTGGTTTAAATCAATACCGGCATCAGCCATCTCTTTTAATAATGCGCCATTCTCATCGTCTGGAAAATTCATTGGGGGTATCGCCTGTTGTTACTGTGGAAATTAAAGTGGCGGCATTATAGCAATGTTTTATTCTATGCCCAACTCGGATTTAACCAGTTCGAGCTGTTCTTTGAGCCATTTTACCTGTTGTTCTAAGTCGGTGATGCGCTGATCTTGACCGCTGTCGACGCGGGGCGACGGGCTGCTGGTTGGCACCACAGCACCAACATCGACCTCACCACTGAACAAATGTGCCCAGCGAGCATCGCGTTTGCCCACCTCTCGATTGAGTTGGATCACCAAAGGTTCGTTTCTGCTTGCCAGCGCTGTGAGGGTGGCTTCAACCTCGTTATTGTCGGTGAAACTGCACAGGCGGTTGGTGCGGGTGCGTAATTCCCCGGGGCTTTGCGGGCCTCGTAAAAACAACACACAGATGATCCCCAATTCTTGGTCGCTGAATTTCAAATCACTGAATTCGGTGTTGCAAAAGCGGTGTTTGAGTTTGACTACCCGGCTGCCGTAACCGCCAGAATCTTCACGAATAAAGCGCATGGCCTTTAACTCGTCAAGGGTATCTTGCACGGTGGATTCATCAAGTTGCAATACCGGCTCGCGGCTGCTTTTTTGGTTGCAGCCATTGACCAGTGCGTTGATTGACAGAGGATATTGGTCGGGGGTGGTAATTTGTTTTTCGATTAATACGCCAATAACACGGGTTTGATATAAGGTCAGGTTGAGTTTCACGCAACTTCTCCATTAATGGGGTTGTTGATGATTCTAAGGTCTAATCACTTTGAACGCGAATGAAAAATTTCACTAAAAAGTCAATTCACCCTTGCAACTTTGTGGTGGTTAATTATACTGTATATAAACACAGACTCAAGATGCCGCCACCGTATGAAACTTTACATTGCCGAAAAACCCAGTTTGGCCAAGGCCATTGCCGAAGTTCTGCCTCGACCTCATAAAAGAGAAGATGGCTGTATTCGTGTGGGTAACGGCGATTGTGTTAGCTGGTGTATTGGCCATTTGCTGGAGCAGGCTGACCCAGAACATTACGATCCCGCATTCAAAAAATGGCAGCTCGAACATCTGCCGATTCTACCGCAACAATGGGCGTTAAAACCCAAAGCTCAAACTCGCAAACAGCTTACTGTGCTGAAAAAACTGATTAAGCAGGCTGACTCGCTGGTTCACGCGGGTGACCCAGACAGAGAAGGCCAACTGCTGGTGGATCAGGTGATAGATTATGCCGGGGTAAGCGCGGCTAAAAAGGCCAATATTCAACGCTGTTTAATCAGCGATTTAAACCCACAGGCAGTCACCCGGTCGTTGGGTAACTTGCGAGATAACAAAGAATTTATCCCCTTGTCGACATCGGCATTGGCACGCAGCCGGGCCGACTGGTTGTATGGCATCAATTTAACCCGGGCTTACACGGTGCAGGGCAAAAAGGTCGGTTACGATGGTTTGTTGTCGGTTGGTCGGGTGCAAACGCCGTTGTTGGGGTTGGTGGTCAGGCGTGATTTAGAGATTGAAAGCTTTGTCTCAAAACCCTTTTATGAGGTGTTGGCGCATCTAAATACTACCGAGAACGAATCTTTCAGCGCCAAATGGCAACCCAGTGAGGCTTGTCAGCCTTATATGGATGAAGAGGGTAGGGTGTTGGTCAAAGGTCTGGCACAAAATGTCGCAGGGCGCATTACCAACCAGCCGGGTAAAGTGACTTTGTGTGACAAAAAACTGAAAAAACAGGCACCACCGTTGCCTTATAATCTGTCGGCGTTACAAATAGATTCTGCTAAACGGTTTGGCATGAACGCCCAGCAGGTGCTTGATGTGTGTCAGGGGTTATATGAACGTCACAAGCTGATCACCTACCCGCGTTCAGAAAGCCGTTATTTGCCCAAAGACCATTACCATCAGGCAACATCGGTGATTGGTGCGGTAGGCAACAATTGCAATGCGATGAGCACGTTTGCCAACCAAGCCAACCCGCAGATAAAAAGCAAAGCCTTTAACGACAGCAAAGTAACGGCCCACCATGCTATCGTTCCTACCGAAAAGCACACAGATACCAGCAGGCTTAGTGGCCCAGAACAGCAAGTGTATGAATTGATTGCACGTCAATATCTGGCACAGTTTTTTGCGCATCACGAATATAACGACACCAAACTTGAAGTGATGGTCAACGGTGGTCTGTTTAAAGCCGCCAGCAAACAAACCGTTAAACAGGGCTGGAAGGTGATGTATCCCAAAGGCAAATCTAAACAGGCTAAATCTGCGCAGGGTAAAGACAATGACGATGAGCAGGCAAGCAAGCAGTTGCCAAACCTAAACGTGGGTGATGATTTACAATGTTATAAAGGTGAGGTGATAGAGAAAAACACCCAGCCTCCGGCGCATTTTAACGATGCTACTTTGTTGGCTGCAATGACGGGTATTTCTCGCTATGTCAAAGACCCAGAGATTCGCAAAATTTTGAGCGAAACCGATGGACTTGGCACTGAGGCTACCCGGGCTGGCATTATCGAATTATTGTTCAAGCGCAGTTTTTTACAGCGAAGCGGCAAAACCATCACCGCAACTCAGGCGGGCAGGGGATTGATTCAAAGCTTGCCAGAGGTGGCAACCCAGCCCGATTTAACGGCGCAATGGGAGTCGGTGTTAAGCCAGATATGTCATAAAGAGGCCAGTTACACCGGTTTTATGACCTCAATGATAGCCACCCTCAATGGTTTGGTTGAAACAGCCAGAAATGAATTACCGGTGCATTTGAAAGGGGTTACAGCTGCCCCTCGTAAGAAAGGCAGTTGGGGTAAAAAGAAGCGTAAATTTACCAGCAAGCGCAAAGCGGCCTAACCCTATTTTCAGGCAGGAACCAAAAGCGATCCACACGGAGGGCACACAGAGACACGGTGTCCACGGA
>JABSOG010000141.1 GCA_013216025.1 Algicola sp.
CGGTCATATTTATGCAGCCCCATATTGGTGCCGACCCAAAGATTACCGTCATTGTCTTCATGCAAGGCATTGACCCAGTTACTGGCCAAAGAGGTGATATCGTCGCGATCGTTACGATAAACTCTAAACTGATAACCGTCATAACGATTTAGGCCATCTTGGGTGCCAAACCACATAAACCCCTGCTTGTCTTGCAACACCGCGTTAACCGACATTTGAGACAAACCATGCTCCGATGTTAAACGATCGAAACGCATATTCTCGGCGATAACAGCTGAACTTAAAAGACAATAAGTGACAAACGTCCCTACAAGCAAACAACAATGCCGGACGCCAAAAAGCAGCACAATTACACATCTACATTTCAGCAGCGCTGTCATTCAATAGTCCTCTTTTAACTCAGGTAAAAACCTTTGTTGTAACACGTTAATAAATAAGAAAAGTATGATGATATTTATTATGCGCCTCAAACATTTGTTCATCGTCATTTTATGAGCGTAAAATATTGTCCTCAATGCTCACTGTCTATTCCTTTTTAGAGGTTGGCTTTTAAAGCAGGGCTATTAAATCTAAGAGGATATATCACCAAACTGAAGTAACAGGCAAAACATACCATAGAAACTATACTGATAATAATAGGAAGACGAATTGCACTGGAAATACATGTGAGTGAGATTAAACCCCAAATTTTAGTTGTTGACGATGAACCCAACAACCACGTTGTTTACGATCGGATCCTGGCGCCGCTGCAATTAGAACTGGTTAAGGCATTATCGGGTCAACAAGCATTAAGCGTTGCTCACAAACATGATTTTTTTCTTATCTTGATGGATGCCAATATGCCGGGCATGGATGGATTTGAAACCGCTTCTTTGATTCTTGAGCACCCCAAAACATCACACATTCCCATCATTTTTATCACCGCATTTACCAAAGACGAGATATTCGAGTTTAAAGGTTATGCCAGTGGTGCCGTCGATTATATGACCAAACCGATTAACGACGAGGTGCTGCGCCAAAAAGTCGGGGTTTTTCATCAGCTACATTGTGAACGGACCCAATTAAAACAAGCACTCGAAAAAATTGAACGGCAAAAAGAAGCACTGACACGAAAAACCCAAGACCTCGAACAGCGCAATCGCGAGATCATGGCCACCCAAAAGAAACTGTTACTGTCAGAAAAGCTGGCTCAATTGGGCAATTTAATGGCAGGTGTTGCCCACGAACTCAACAATCCGGTCAATCTGGTCAATCTATGTATTAAAAACCTTGAAGTGGACTTGGCCAAATGCCGCAAGTTCATTTTTGCATTGGCTGGCGAAGATGCCGAAGAAGCCATCCTTGAGCAATTCAGGCGCAAGTTCGATCCATTAACCAAGCACATAGCCCTCATCGAAGATGGTAGTGAGCAAATAAAAACCATCGTTAAAGATTTGAAATTTTCGAGCAGCATGAATGACAGCGAACTGTCTGCGGTGTACATCACCGACAACATCAACTCAACGCTGAACCTGGTCAGAACCAAATATAAACAACAGGTTGAACTGATCACAGATTTTAAATCGACCCCCGAGATCACTTGTTACCCAGCAAAGCTTAATCAGGTGTTTATGAATCTTGTCGTTAACGCCTGCGATGCACTGTTATCCAAAGAAGATAAAGACAATCCAGGCGAAATTATTGGCCAAATCATCGCGGGTTGCGAACTAAAAGGAGACATCGTAGAGATCACAATTAAGGACAATGGCTGCGGCATGACTGAAGAAACCAAAAACCACCTGTTCGAACCTTTTTATACCACCAAAAGCATCGACGAAGGCACGGGCCTTGGGCTGTCTATTTCATACGATATTGTCCACAAACATGGCGGTGAATTGACGGTTGAATCTGAGCTTGGTGTCGGCACAGTTTTCACTTTGACCTTGCCGGTAGGCAGCATAGTGCGTGATTAAGCATCGAATCCTCTTTTATATAATGTGAGTTTCTGGGCGATGGATTGTGTAAATAATTTTTTCGTGCATCGAATGCACACTACGCTGTAAGTATTTTGGGAAAACCTCACCCTCGTTTTTATCAAGTTCTCTTGTATCCATTCTTAAAAGACAATTGGTATTTTTACAACGGATTTGTTTTAAAACGAATCCGTTGTAAAAAAAGGGAGCCAAACGGCTCCCAAGGTCGCGCCTTTTCATCCTTGAAATTGCGACATATGTACAGGATGTACGGTATTTCGCAATCACTGGGATGTGAAGGAGCGATTCGACCATCCATGGTCATCAGAGGTCAGGGCAAATGCCCTGTTTGGTCGCTCCTATTCATCCATGAAGCCGCGACGTTCGACCATCCTTGGTCATCAAAGGTTTAACCTAAGGCTTGGCACTCAAAGTCAAATTAACACCTGATGTGTTGGCGTAACCGTTCAAGCCGATGAACCAAGTACCTGCTGCCGGATTGGTCTGTGTACAGGTTTCGTTGTTACCACCTTTCCATGGACGACAATCATACAGTGACGTTGTAGGTTGTGCGCCGTGACGAAGATACAAATCTGCATCACCGGTTCCGCCCGAGATTGTAACGGTCAGCGTTTTGTAACCAGCCGGTAAAACCTGTTGGTAACGCTGCCATTGGTTCTTGCTGACAGAGATGTTTTTCACTTCGCCGTTGATTGGGTCTAAACCACCACCCGTGCCAGGTGTGTAGCTACCTTTAAGGCTTACACCCGAGAATGCAGAGAAGGCTTTAAGACGTACATAGTAGGTGCCTCCTGTTTTGGTGCCCGTACAAGACTCTGTGCTGCCACCTACATATGGACGGCAATCCCAAACAGAATCGGTTGGTGTTGCGCCAAATTTGACGTACATGTCGGCATCACCTGTGCCGCCTGACGAGGCGAACTTGATGTTGGTTGCGCCTGCAGGCACATCCATGGTGTAAACCACGTCTTGGCCTTTGCTGACACTGACGCCAGATTTAGTTACTCCATTTTCAAGCGTATTGTTGCCACCACCGCTCGTTGTTGGACAAGCGCCAACACCTACCGCACACCATGCTGTTTCTACTGCCTTTTTTTCTGTTGCGCCGTAAAGATCTTGTGCTGATTGGGCTGTTGCTGTTCTTGCTCCAGCAAAGCTGGTGCTTTGGCCCATGTAGGTTACCAATGCTCGATAAAAGATTTTTTCGGCTTTGGCCATGCCAATGCTGGGCACTTGCGCTGTAGACTTGCCGCGTGGGTGAGTGCCGCCGTCAACCAACAATACGTAGGCCAAGTTGGCGATACCTGAGTTGCCGTGAACGCCGCCGTAGTCGTTTGAATTGGTGGGGTTGCTAACAAACGGGATGCGATCTGGATACCAATCTTTTGAGTAGTTGTCTTGGGTCGGGTTATTCATGTAACGGAACGCTTTGCCCGGTTGGTTGATGTACAAACCATCACCCAATAACCAGCTAGAGCTAGTTGTGCCGTTTTTGTATGATTCTGCCGACAGACCAAAAATATCAGACCAAGCTTCATTAAGTGCACCGGAGGCATTTTGATAACGCAAACCTGCTGTTTTGTCGGTTACGCCGTGTGTTAATTCGTGGCCAATAATATCGAAGTCACTGGTAAAATCTCTCATGCCATTCATGGCTTTACCGTACATCATTTGAGTGCCAGTCCAGTAGGCGTTTGCTTCGCCCAAACCAACGCTTGAGATCATGGTCATGCCATTACCGTCAAGGCTGTCGCGACCGAATTTTGTTTGATAATAATCATAAACTTTTGATGCACCATCGTGTGCACGCTGGCCTGCTGCGTCACCACAGCTTTGGTTGTTGGTACACAACAAGCGACCCGGTGCCGAGTTTTGTGAACCGCCGTCTAACGTATGAGTTCGCCATGATTTGGCTGAATGCACTTGTGCGTGACGTGCCACCACTTCACTGGTGCGAGCGTCAAAGAAGACAAAGTCACGGCCAAAATCACCATCACCGTTATCCCATGATACTTCGGTTCTATAGGCCAATTTTGTTTCGTCTGTCATTGGCAGGTAAACGTAAGCCAATTCAGGGTCACCGTGCAGTTCGCCCATGGCCAGCGCCAAGCCTGAGATGTGTCCGGCTACATTGGCTTTTGATTGCATCAATGATAAAGACGGTGCGGCTTCGTTGTTCAACGCAAGGTTGCCTGAAATCGCATAAAGTTTTGACGGCGAAGTGCCACCAGCAATGCTTTTAATACCGCCTTGTGTATGAACGACCATGCTGGTGCCATATACCTTCAAGCCGTTAATTGTTTGTTCAACACGGGTGTGAGTTTTGCCCAATTCGTCGACCCATTGTTGTTTTATTTTGAAATCTTCGTTGCCGTTGGCAGCAAAGGCGGCTTGGCCGTTAATCACACTTTTAAGTGCAGATACGGCGCTTTTGCCTGAAGTGCTGCCCATATCACCCACAACAAAAGAAGGGGTGCCAGCACTGGTTTTGTTGACCACATTAAAAGTGGTGGTCGCGGCAGCCGAGGTTGATGCCAGTAATACTGCAATGGTTGCAGCCAAGGGTTTTAAGGTTTTCATTATTTGACTCCTGCTTTTTATATCTTTGTGGTTATTGTTGTTTTAGTTCTACTTGTATTTTACCGAAGCCTTGCATGTGTAAACAGTTTGCCTCAGCGACGTTTAAACCCTATCAACGAGCAAAGTCATTTACAATAGGGCAACATTTTTGTGATGAGTCAGTAATGCAATGACAACAATCGAATGTACCGCTCAGATTTTGCAAAGCCTTTCGAATATGAAAAATGGGCTAAATTCGTCGATACTCGAAAAGTCTGTTTTGTATACAATACGCATGATAGATAGCATTGGCGCGGGGTTTGGCGTGACGAAAGCGAACAACAGGGCGACTTATCTAGCCCATTGCACACGCATTTATATTCAGGGAAAGTTGATTTAAAAGACGTTAAAATCACCAAGTGAAAGACACTGGTCGGACGAGAAACACTGGCATTTTATAAAACCCATTAAAACGATTTATATCAACCAGTTAGATTAACTTATTCGGCAAGACTTAGTTTATTTATAACTATTTGATATATCTTATAAGTAAGTGAAAAACGGTGTCAACCTAGTGAATATTTATATCAGTTTCGTAGGCGGACCCCTACAAACGGTTACGTTGCAGGGGTTGTGTATCTTATTGTATCTGTTGGTTTTTTGTTGAAAACAGCCGCCAACATCAATCGACAAGAATCTGCCGATAATCACTGGTGCCATATTGCCGTTCGTCATACATGGCTTCGACTTTGGCTGGCAATGCCGAGAACTTGCCTGCGGTAGTCACTTGGGCAAAATATTGTACTTTGTGCACGCCCTTTGATAACCAATCGGCATAAAAACGGCTGGTGCCAGACTTTATTTGACGCTCTACAAACCAGTGGCTGTCTTTTTCACCTGCTCTAATATATGAGGGAATAGACCCCGACAATTGTGTCGATACGGGCTCAAGACCGCCAGGCACCGGATCGCTCAGGGCAACATACCGTTTAAAATCTGGATTATTGACCGTTAAGGTGACTCTCACCCACTCACTGACCGCCAAGCGTTGGTTGTCATCAACCTCAACCCATTTTTTATTGCGATAAACCTGATACAAGCGGTCAAGTTTGAATCCCTTGGTTTGCTTTTGCTGCTCGCGCCTGTCTACCGGGTATTTCATTTTTATTTGGTAATAAACAGGTGCTGCGGTCTTGGGCTTTAACACTAGCGACTGAGGTTTGCTGTCAATGCTGACAGACGTTAATACCGTTTCGCCATTGACGGGCTGCTTTAACAAGAGGCTATCTGCCAAGCTCACCGTCACTGCGTTTTCCACTTCTGTAGGCTGGGTAGTTTCACTCGCCTGACTCAGCGCGACAATACACATGGCATTGTTTTGGGTGCTGCCAAAATGTCCCTGCCGGTTACGTAAAGACAAAATGGTGTTGATCAATGCGGGTTTGTCGGCCTTGAAGGTTTCGTCAAAATTAATGGCCATCAGCAGGCTGCAAAAGTCACGGGCAGTGGAGGCAAAAAAACCACCAAAAGTACTGCTTCCACCAATCAGCTCAATCTTTTGGCCATTGTTATAAATTGCGCTTTTAACCGCATCTTTGAGCTTTTTGACTCTATATGTGTCTATATCAGCGCCGTTTTTGCTAAATTTAATGGCCGCTTGCAGCAGTTGAGATTGTTCAAACAATGACAGCTCACCCTCATCAACCAGCTTGTTGAACTGTGTGTCACGATTTGAATAGCCCGCCAACGCATTGACTATCATCGCTTGATTAGCCAGCTTTTTGCCACTGTTTCGGTTCACATTGGTTAAGTAATTAAACACACCTTCCCTTTGGGCGAGTTCTGTCTTATATCCCAGCGCTTCTAACCAATAAAAGGCATTTAAGGTGTAAGCACTCAAGTAATTGCTCACCACACCGCTACTACGCCAAAAAGCCATACCGCCGCCATATTGGTTTTGAAAGCCACTGGTTTGAGCGATGGTTTTGGTGGTCAATTGACCTTCTTGCCAGCCGGTAAGGGCCAGTTTTTTGGCAAAAGCAAACCCCACAGCTCGGCTCAACCGCTGCTCCCAGCAACGATGTGGATAATCCTGCAAGTAATCAAACGCGCCTGTGAGCTGATTGGCCAAATGGGGCGAAAAGTTAAACTGCAATTGGCTGGGTCCCGGGGCAGCATCTGTTGGCCTGACCAGACTAATACGTTCACTGTCACCAGTTAACAGCCCAGCAAGCGAAAGGCTTTTGGTTTGAATAAATGAAGCCACCGGCACTCGATTTAACAGCGCATCTTGATAAGTACCGCTGCTACTGGCCGACAATAACACCGCAGGTGTATTGGCCGTTATAGCGCCGCGTAAAGTAAAGCGTTCGGTAGATTCAAGTTGATGCTTTGCCGTTTTTTGCTGCTGCCATTGGCTGGTTTTATCCTGTAAATACAACGCACTGGTTTGCGCCAATGATTGAGGAGACTGGTTAACAATCGAATAACTGGCGACAAAATCATCGGCTTCGACCAACTGCTGTGGTAAACGCGCCCTGATCTCAAGCGGTTGTTTGACCTTAATATCACCTGAATCAAAATGAATGTCGCCATCGCGTCGATTTTCGATGACCATCACTTTGAAGTTGGTGAGGTTGTCGGGCAAAATAAACGTGGCATTCGCCCGGCCATGTGCATCACTTTTAACGGTAGGCAGCCACACGGCGGCATGTTTAAACACCGAACGAACATACGCATTTTGTAGTGATAATCTGCCATTACCCCCCGCAGCAAATTCTTTGGAGCCCCGCTTCGGCATCCCAAGCACTTTACCTATACCAGTATGATCGCCATACATTATCCTTGAACCTCGCACCTCGATATTTTCAATATCTGACGAATAAGGACCATCAGCATAAAAATGGGGGGCTGATTTTTCCGCTGATTCAGACAGCACAAGTTGACCCAACAAGTCATAGGTTGCGGGCGTATCCCAATCTCGCAATTGCCGAGAATACAGGCTACCTTTCCAGTCATAATACTGCTGATAGTCCTCGATGTTACTGATATAACCCTCATCAATTACCGCCACCGTAAACTCTACGGGCTGCGTGACGCTTGACTGCAATCCCAATGTCACCTGCTCACCCGGCCGATATTGAGTTTTATCGGTGCTAATGGTTATCGGGTGGTTAGGCAATTCAGAACTGATTTCAACTTTGGCGTGACCATCTGCACTGTAGCTTGGTTTTGACTGGTGCTGTTTGCTGGTGTTGATGTCGTTGTTAATGGTAGAGCGGTCGATATTTTCTTGCCTAGTATAAGCCACAATATCGAAACCGGGCCACAATTGCTCATCCATGACCAAGCTCAATTGCGCCTGATGGTCTTTTACATCAAGCCAATAGTGTTTAAAGGGTTCGCTGCGCGTCAATGTCACTCGCATTTTGCCGGTTTTAAAAGGTGACAAAAAGTCGACTTTAACGGTTTGGCCCAGCTCAGGTTTATCGTTCGATACCCTCAGGACTATCTTGGCCGATGGGTTATTTTTTTGTTTGCCGTAAGCGTGAAGGTAGTCAACACTCGAATGGCGCTTGCCATTTTGATCTATTACCTCGGCCTCAATACGGTAAGCCCCCGAAGTTTTGGTCGTCAATTCGCAAGACGTTGGCGTTTGTTGTGACTCCAGCTGACAACTGTCAACCTGTTGCCATTGATTTGAACCCGTTCTACGAGCCAAATTCAACAGAACTTCAACCCCCTCAACAGCCGCACCCTGTGGATCGACCACTATGGTTTCAAAAGACACAGGCGTACCAACATCAACCAGCCAGTTTTTGGTGTTGATACCAACAAATCGTTCGACAGAATGAAATGGCACCTTTATTGGCGTACCTACAACCCATTGTGATGTTTTATCTCTAACGCTGGGCGTAATGCGAGTTTCTCCCAGTAAAATATCGCCACCAGCAACGGTTATAGCGGTGTTCAACTGCCCTTGGTTATCGACATAAAGGTTTTCGACCACCACTGACTCTGCATAACCGGTCCATTCTTGGGCCGATTCAAAGGTAAATTGGCTATAGCGGGTAAATACATCGGCATAATTGACAGGCTTAACCTGGCTGTAAACCTCTACCTGAGCATTGGCAAACGCACCACCGGCAAAATATTCGACGCTAACACTTAACTCAATGTTATCGTTTGGCCGACTGTCTTGCGCCGAGGTGTGGGCGCTAATTTTAAATTCTTTGGTTTTGGCCGAAGCCACTTTAAACATTAAATCGGTGTAGTAGGGATCATCGCTTTTTCCATGGGGGACAAATTCAAGCAAGTAATCGCCATCGGTAAGGTTGTCTGGCAGTTGCACCTGACCATCAAACGCCCCCAATGCCGAGAAAGCCACGTTTTCGATGACTTTTGCTCGATAACCCGAATGAAATGGAGCGACCAAATAGACATCCATCTTCGGCCACTTTGCTTTAAGCCCCCAGCGGTTATCGTGCTGTTTTCTGATAAAGGCTTTGAATCGAACCGCATCGCCACCTTGATAAAGTGATTGGTCGGTAATGCCCCACACAACTTCTGCGTCATACTCGTAATAATTATAACCACCGAGTTGAAAGCCATAAGACAGCGGCTGTACAGCCAATTGCTGATTTTTTTCGACCACAACGAAGTCAAAATCACTGCCATTAACGGCCCCGGTCAATTTGCCCGACTGGCTGGTTTTACCCAATGAAACCGATTTGTAATGACCCAGCTTGAGCTGTTCAAAGGTGGTCAAGTAAACATCGGCATCAGCCACAAGGGTGTCTGTTAGCATGTCGCTGACCCACACCGTTAACTGTTTTTCACTGGAAATCGCATAGATATTATAAGGCGACCTAACCGCAAAAAATGGCTTTGTCCAATACCCCTTGTTGGTATTCTTCATCTCACCATAAACCAATCCGCTGCCCTGTTGCAGCTTATTGTTGATACCCAAAGCCGTACTGATAACCTTGTTGCGAGGAGAATTCGCATCGGTTATTTGACGAGTTTGCTGCTTAACACCACTTACACTGACAGCTAAGGTCATGACTTTGATATTCGGCTCATTAACGCTGGTCACACGCACTTTAGCATCAGCATCGGCGAGAAAAACAACATCACTTTGGTCGATATCAAACTGTGGCAGCGCGTCACCAATACTGGCATTAAGCTGTTGCGGGTTACTCAGGTGTCGGCCAAAGATATCAATCAGACCAGCAGACAAATTTAGCGGTACTTGAGTTTGAGGGGCAAAAGCGTGCATTTTCACATTGATGCGGCTCTCTTTAGCAATAAACCAATCGCCAACACTGTTTGGTGTCGTTTTTGATGTCAATACATCCGCGTTTTGCGTGGGTGCCAAAGGCACTGAAAACTGCAAATTCAGCCTATAACCATGGGGGCAAGGTAATGCTCCGTCGACAGTATCGGAATTCTTGCCATAATAAGGATAGGTCGCCTCGGCACACAGTGTGCCGGTGTATTTGAAGTCGCCGAAGGTTGTGAAGGTTTTATTGTCTTTATATTCGCCAAGCCCTGTTAAAGGCCCCGAGGTAGATTTTAATCCGGGTAACATGGCGATGGTATAGCGGGCATTGGGCTGTAAATCGGCCAAAAAGCGCACATTTAGCCGCTGCTCGGGGGAAAACTGCGATAATTGGGTAATGTCGCTAACGGTAAAGCCGATATTCTGACCATTGACATCGGTGACTTTAAACCGCGCTCGCACCGATTCAATATCAGCAGCGGGTGCCAGTGTCAAAACCAACTCAGGCCTCACGGGCGATAACCACTGTTTAACCTGCCAAGACTTAAGTGTGGGTCGTGTAGTTTCAAGGGTTTGTTTGTGGGGTTTAAGGGGTTGTCCATCGGCAGCAAACAAACCGTCATGCACCTGTATTGTGTAGGCGGTGGCCGGTTTAAGCAGCGGGCCTTCGTAGGTTTCGCAGGTGATACCGGCAGACGAATGCCAAAACCACAAACATTTCACCTTGGGCTTGATGGTGATAGGCAATTCGAACAGCGCATCTTCGTCTTGGCCAAAACGTACCATCGCCTGACTAAATGACACGCGAATGCTGTGGCTATTGAGCTTAATATGGCTGACGTGTGGCTTTGGTGTGAGTGTTGCCGTTTTGTTTTCGGGTTGGGTGGCAATTTGCTGGCAGGCGGAGGTCAGTAAACCTGTGAGTATTAACAACAAGGCTATTCTGAGAGATTTAATATAAGAGTGAGCTTTCAAATACTGACTTCCTCGGTGGTTTAAGGTTCGATTATGAGAGAAGGCTAATTATAAATGCAAGCGGATGCGACTGAGTGCACCGCACTGACATTCTATGTTTTTATTTGTTAGACTTCACTTAAGTTAGCAGCACCCCCAGCATTAAAAGGCGCATTCAAAATGACAACAACCAGCCTAATCGCATTATTTGGCGCGATGTTTTTACTGGCCATAGTGCCCGGCCCTGCGGTATTCGCCATTATCGCTCGTTCATTTTCATCCGGTTTTTTACGCGGTGTATACATGACAATGGGCATCGTTTTGGGCGATTACGTTTTTATCATTTTGGCTTTGTTTGGCCTTAATGCATTGGCAGAGGCAATGGGCGCAACGTTTTTCATCATTAAATATGTCAGCGCTGCTTATCTTATGTGGTTGGGTTACAAGCTGTTGAGAGCAAAATCTAGCCCCATTGATATTGAAACTTCAGAAGAGTCTTCGCTGTTCTCAAATTTTATGGCTGGGCTGTTAATTACACTGGGCAACCCCAAAGCGATTTTGTTTTACATTGGTTTCTTCCCGGCTTTTGTCAACGTAGGTGAAGTCGCAATAACCGATGTGCTGTTAATCATGGGCGCTGCAACACTGGCATTTGGCAGTGTAAACCTCGGTTATTCTTATTTGGCCATTAGGGCGAAAAAGGTATTTAAATCACCCAAGGCTGCAACCGTCATCAATAAAACGGCCGGCACCATTATGGTTTCGACCGGTGCTTTGATCGCGGTTAGGACATAACCCGTTCAATAAGCAGTCGGTCTTTTACCTCTTGAAAGGCCGACTCGGTAACATCCCCACTATCAACCAGCGCTTGTAAAGTGGCCAGCTTGCTGTCGATTTTGTCATTGGCCTTGGTTTTGTCGACCACCTTAGCTGGTTGCCGGGCATTGCTGATAACAGCGCCATGCACAGGACTACGGTCTTTTAGGCCATAGCTGGCCAGTTCGTAGTCTATTTCTCGATTGGTCTTGCGAATTTGTTTAAACATCAGTTCTACCGACACAATGGCAACCAAAGCGAGGCCAGCCCATTTGGCTGTTGAATTGACGTAACATTGATAGACGATGGCCAGATTGGCGATTTGGATAAGCCCAACCAAGAGCATCAACATTCTGGATTGGTATGTTTGAGTGGCATCGCCTGCACCACTAAAGGAATCGCTGCTAATGTTTTTGTTGCTCATCACCCAGCCAAGCCGGTCGACATCGCCTGCGATATAGCGAAATAACTGGACCAGACAAATCAAAAAGCAGGTCAGCAACGCCCCGAGAAACCCTACGTACACCAGCATCATACCCAGTAATAATATGTAGAGCCCACCTATGCCGATATAGAGGGTGCCTTTATAAAGTGTGCGCAATTTTAGCGCGATATCATTTGCTGATTTCTCTTTACTCATGGTCTGTGCTCCCAGTTATCAAAGGAGTCACTTTACGACAGTTTGTTGTTCAGACCATGGGTTTAGTGCGAAGTATTAAATGAGTAACTCCAAGTATCACACCTGATAAAGATTCAAAGGCGATTCAACCTGAGCATTGACAGTGCCGTTGGCATATTTAAGCGCAAAAGCCATGCCTTTGTCTTTGTGATCAAAATGGGCGTAGCGTTGCCTAGCACCGGTTGGTGACTCTTCGTAATGCTCGGCAAATTCCATCATTTCGAACGAATGGGCCAAAGACGAATAGTTGGGTTGCAGCCAAATAAACGAGTCGACAAACCACAGGTCGTCGTTCACCAACTGATTGAGCATCTCTCGGTGGTGCATATCACCGATGACTTCTAATTGGTCGCCACGGCGAGCCACTTTAAATTCGGTGTCTGTGCTGACTTTAAGGTGATAACAAAAGCGGCGCAGGCGAGAATACAATTCTTGTGTTTCTTCGAGCATGTAGTAATCGACTTTTTCGAGCGGTTGCTGTTTTTTGTCTGAATACCCATAGAGGCTGGGCATCAATAATTCGAACATTTTGGCCGAGCCAAATTGCCCTGCTTGGACTGGCTGCAAAGCATGGGCTAAATCTTGATCCAACACAAAATGGTTGTGTGACATAACATCTGACATGGGCAACTCCAATGACAATAAACTGTAATTGGCGTGTTTATAGCAGACATTGTGCCAGCTAGTTTTTATTGTTTTATTTCAATGAGTTGAGTTGGTAATATGTGACAGTGTCAGGATTCTGACGGTTAATTATTATAAGCATCAGGACGATGAATCTGCATCAACATTTCAGGCATACTAATGGCAGTGAATCCGTACTTTTCGTACAAACCGTGGGCATCAGCGGTGGCCAGCATAATCCGCCTTAATCCTTGTAGTGAAGGGTGTGCCAGAACGCATTCCATCATCCATTTACTCAGGCCTTTACCTCGATATTCTTCCAACACAAATACATCAGCGAGATAAGCAAAAGTAGCGTTGTCGGTGATCATCCGCGACAAGCCAATTTGCTTGCCGTCATGATATAGGCCAAAACACAATGAGCCATCAAGCGCCTTTTGCAGGGTCTCTTTGGGAATGCCCTTCGCCCAGTAAGAGGTTGAGATAAATTGGTATATTAGCTCAAAGTCGAGCAAAACCTTGTCTGTTGAAATCAGGTAGTTGTCTTTTTTCCACTGCATATTAACGACAAATCACAATTCTATCACGATGCCTTCTTTGGCCAAGTGAAATTCGGTGTTAGGTAAATTGTCTCTGCCCATGATCTGAGCAAATATCTCGTCGAGCTGAGCATCGGTTCTAGTTGGATCGTGATGGGTGAAATAAAACTGCTTGATATTGGCCAGACCGGCCAATCGGATGTTGGTGTCGAAGGTGCCATGGCCCCAGCCTGTTTTGGCGGGATATTCTTCATGGGTATATTGCGAATCGGCGATCATCACATCCACCCCCTGCACAAAATCAATCAGGGTTTGTTGTTGTTCGTCGACCAACTGTTGATAGCCAGTATATTCGTCATCTTCTTCATCATAAATATTGACGGGGGGTTCATAATCGCCGGTGAAGAAAAAGGTTTTGCCCGAATCTTCAATTTTGTAACCGTAATTGAGTACCGGGTGATTGGTCAAAATTGGCGTGACCGTGGCAGAGCCGACTTGC
>JABSOG010000142.1 GCA_013216025.1 Algicola sp.
TCACTTGTTCATCTCTGACAGCAGCTACAACAGCAGCCGCAGCAATAAACCTTACGCCGACTGTAACGGTTGTTCTGAAAAAACCACATTGGTCAACAATGGCCGTGGTGGCCCAGGACAATCAAGTTGGACAGCTGGTTCTTTTGAAGACGGCAGCTGGCAAACCTGGAACGGTCGTAAAGGCGACGTAGCCCGCGCACTGATGTATATGTCGGTACGTTACGAAGGCGGCACGCATGGCGTGACCGGCGTTTCTGAACCAGACCTTATTTTGACAGACGATCGCTCACTGATCGGTTCATCAAGCACAGGCTCTAACGTCTCGATTGCTTACATGGGCCTAAAATCTGTGCTGATTCAATGGCACAAAGACGATCCGGTAGACGCTTTTGAACAACGCCACAATGATACTGTGTACATGTTTCAAGGCAACCGTAACCCATTTGTTGACCACCCTGAGTACGTAGCCTGTGTTTTCGAAAACATTTGTGGCGGCGGCTCTGGCGATACTACACCACCAGCAACGCCAACCGGCTTTAGCGCATTTGGCGGTGACGCAAACGTAGCCCTTAACTGGACAGCCAACACCGACAGCGACATCCTCGGTTATAACGTTTACCGCGGCACGGCTACCAGCGGTCCATACACCAAGGTCAATAGCAGCGTTGTTACTGCAACATCTTACAGCGACACGGGTTTAGCCAGCGAAACCACTTACTTCTACACGCTTAAAGCGGTTGATACTTCATACAACGAATCAACAGCCAGCAATGAAGTCAATGGCACTACCGATGTAGGCACGCCCCAACCACAAGTGACAGTTTGGATTAACGAAATTCACTACGATAACGAAAGCACCGACAGCAACGAAGGTGTTGAAATTGCCGGTTCTGCTGGCAGCGACCTGAGCGGTTACAGCATCGTCGCCTACAACGGCAACGGCGGCGCAACTTACAGCACTACCAACTTGTCAGGCGTTATCGCTGACCAATCTGGCGGCATGGGTACCCTCAACTTCGCCATCTCCGGATTGCAAAACGGTGCACCTGATGGCGTAGCATTGGTAGACGGCAGCGGCGCAGTGGTTCAGTTCTTAAGTTATGAAGGTACATTTGCAGCCACCAACGGCCCAGCATCTGGCACCAGCTCAACCGACATCGGCGTTTCAGAAACTAGCTCTACTCCAGTAGGTCACTCTTTGCAGTTAACCGGTTCGGGTAGCACTTACGGCGACTTCACTTGGGCAGCAACAGCGACAGCAACAGCAGGTTCTGTAAACAACAACCAAACATTTAATGGCGGCCCAGTTAACCAAAACCCAACAGCAGCATTTACGCAAAACTGTAACGCCCTATCTTGTACATTCGATGCCAGCTCAAGCGCTGACAGCGACGGTTCAATCGCAAGCTACAGCTGGGACTTTGGTGACGGCAACAACGGCACAGGCGTTAATCCAACTAACGGTTACAGCTTGAACGGCGACTACAACGTAATATTGACAGTAACCGACAACAATGGCGCAACTGACACAGCCACCACTATGGTTAGCGTTGCAGCAGCGGCTTCTACGCCTTGGATTAACGAGTTCCATTACGACAACGAAAGCACCGACGCCAACGAATCTGTTGAAATCGCAGGCGCTGCCGGTATCAATCTTAGCGGTTGGAGCATCGTAGCTTACAACGGTAACGGCGGAACAACTTACAGCACAGTTAACTTGTCAGGCACCATTGCTGACCAACAAGGTGGATACGGTACGCTTAACTTCGCCGTAGTCGGTTTGCAAAACGGTTCGCCAGACGGCATCGCTTTGGTTGACAACACAGGCGCTGTGGTTCAGTTCTTAAGCTACGAAGGTTCAGTAACAGCCACTAACGGCCCAGCCAGCGGCACAACTTCTGTTGATGTTGGCGTAACTGAAACGTCATCTACTCCAGTAGGGCATTCACTGCAACTGTCTGGTAGCGGCACAGCCTATGCTGATTTCACATGGCAGTCTCCAGCGGCCAGCACTAGCGGCGCATTGAACAACGGTCAATCATTTGGCGGCGGTTCACCAGCGAACAATGCTCCGGTTGCTTCGTTCAGCCAAAACTGTACTGACTTGTCTTGTACATTCGACGCCAGTGGCAGTTCAGACAGCGATGGTTCAATTGCCAGCTACAGCTGGGATATGGGCGACAGTAGCTCGGCTACAGGTTCAAACCCAAGCAACACCTACAGCGCTGACGGTTCGTACACTGTTGTATTAACAGTTACTGACAACGATGGCGCAACAGCTACCAGCTCTACGACAGTAAATGTTTCTGCGTCTTCACAAACGTCTTACTACCTCAATACCAGCTCTGAATCCATTCAGGACAAAAAATTCTTCTACAGTTACATTGAAGTAGACCGCACTGGCGCTGCCGGTTATGTTGAAATCAGCATAGATATTACTCACAGCTATCGTGGTGATATCAGTCTGGAATTGACTGCACCGGACGGTTCAAAATACACGCTGAAAAGCAAGGATGGCGGCGATAGTGGCCAAGACGTTAAAGCCACTTACGGCGGCAATATTTCAGGTGATGCCAACGGCAGCTGGAGATTAAAAGTCAAAGACCATTACAATGGCGACGAAGGTCAGCTCAACAACTGGTCGTTACAGTTCTAGTTTGAAGTTGTAGTAACGAATGGAAAAGCCCAGCATATGCTGGGCTTTTTTGTTTAGAGCCTGCACCAGCTGGGGAAAGGCCAGATTGCAAAAATGGTGAATGCGAGGAACGCTCGCGTTCCCACTTTTTGTCAACTGACCTGTCCCCCCTTGCTAGCCTCCGTTACACCAGCCTCTAACGCAGCCCCATACCTTCACCCCCTTGCTAGCCTCCGTACCACCGGCTTCTAAAAGGTTCTGTGGTGTGATTTCTATAAGAGCTGGAGGAACGGAGGCTCCGCAAGGGGGTCAAAGCAAAAACAGTGCAGGGACAGGCAAGCTGTCCACAGAACTGATTTTGCACTGACCCCGGCTGGTGATGATCCGACACTTCGGTGGTTCGACAGTTCGACGATAACTAGCGATTCAATCCCTGCATCCCCTTCATCGCCTTGGTGATTTGCTGGCTTAATGCAGGGATTAATAGGCGATGTTTTTTGTGGATGTAATGAAACATTTTAACTTGGTATAACCATTTCGGGTGTACTTTAACCTGCGCCAACAGCCCTTTATTTTTGAGTAATTCGATATCACCTTTGGTCAGTAGAACAACATCGATAAAGCCCGTGTCAAGAAGACGGATGAGATCAATACCATCATTTTCGTAATGAATTTTTCTGTCACGCACCACCAGTTCGACCGCCTGCATTCCCCTTTCGGATCCAACACTGCGCCCACCTAGGTCAACCAAAGAGTTAATATCTGCCACCCCCTTTCGAGTAATGGCCACAATGCTCATTGACATAATAAAGGGGGTAACCGGCAGTAAATTTTGATAAGACTCAGCTACTTGGGTGATACGACACAAGTCTCCATCGACCTTACCACTGTTGGCTAATTGCAAAGAACGCCGACCCGGGTATTCGTTGACACGAAGGTTTATACGTAAAGCGCGATAGGCTTGGGTGACAACCTCATAACAAGGGTCAAGCGAAGGCGAGTTTTTATGGCGGGCGAGCACAAAGGTATCTTTTGCTATTGCATCAAAGCAAAAACAACAGACCAGCGCCGCCATTAATAATTTAGCCCTCTTCACTCACTCACCCTTATGTTGCACCTGTAAATAGACGCGCATCTGTAAATAGCATCGCATCTGTAAGTTGAGTATAGCGAGATATGGCTGCACTTGTCTATTGAGAGGGGTTTGGCAGGCCGTTGCGATAGGTAATCAAAACGAAAGATGGCATAATGTCGCGGCGATTAGAATCCAGAGTTAACCCTATGCAAATCAAGTCAATACAACTAACCAATATCGGCCGATTTTCAAACTTAACAGTGCCCTTAGCTTCAAAAGCTGACAACAACACCAACATCACGGTGATAGTCGGCAATAATGGTTCTGGTAAAACAACGGTATTGCAGGCTTTGACCACAGCTTTGAGCTGGTTTGTTGCCCGATTGCGAAGAGAAAAGGGCAATGGCAGCCCAATTGCAGAATCAAATATCAAAAATGGGCAAAACGAAGGAAATATTTATCTTCATGCATCAAATGAAGAAAATGACTATCGCTGGTCAATCTTAAAGACGAACAAAGGGCGTATCAGTTCAACCAAAAGCAACCTGTCACAAGCCACTGGGCTGGCAGCGCCCTACCGCCAAGCACTTACCGCAGACAATGAAACGTCCCTGCCCTTGGTTTGCTTTTATTCCGTGCAAAGATACGTCGATGATATTTCGGTGAAACTGACCGGCAAACAACAGTTTGATCAATTTGACGGTTTTGAAAAAACAGGTGCCAGTTTCCAACGCTTTTTTGCCTGATTCAGGCAGCGCGAAGACATCGAAAACGAACAACGAATGTCACATTCAGCGCGAAGACATCGAAAACGAACAACGAATGTCACATTCAGCGCTGGATGAATTGAAAAAACACCTGTCGGAACAGAAATTTCAAGCTGTGTTGGCAGAACAAGACAAATTACAAGACAAATTACAAGACAAGCAATTAAAAGCCGTGCGCCAAGCGATCGCAACCTTTATGCCCGGTTACAGCGATCTGCAAGTGCGTAGAAAACCACAACTGCATATGAGCATCAACAAAAACGGTGAGGCTTTAGACACTGCCCAATTGTCACAAGGCGAAAAATCACTATTGGCTTTGGTTGGTGATATTGCCCGGCGGCTAGCCATGATGAACCCAAAACTTGACGACCCACTGGCTGGCGAAGGCATCGTATTAATTGATGAAGTCGATATGCACCTACACCCCAAGTGGCAACGCTCACTGGTTGGCAATATCACTAAGACCTTTCCCAACTGCCAATTTGTATTAACCACCCACTCACCACTAGTCATCAGCGATCCGCAAAACATCCTTTGCTACATGATGGACAACGGTGAGTTAACCAAATTACCCAACCTGTACGGCCAAGATGCCAATCAAGTGTTGTTGGATGTGATGGATACAGACGTTCGCAATGAAACCGTACAAGATGAGCTTGATAACATACTTGACTTGATTCAGGACGGTGAACTGAACCAAGCCGAAAACAAAGTAGCGCAATTATCAAAAAGTATTTCGCCTGACAATATAGAGCTAATGAAAATGCGTTTGTTGCTGCGCAAAGTGGCGGTGACACATGAAAAAGATCAATAAAACACTGGAGCCTGCCGAGCTTGCACGATGGAAGAAAAACTATCCAAAGCTCAATAGTTACAACGACTTGAATGACAAAACTGCTGCTGATGTGATTAAGACACAGGGCGCACAAGTGATAACGGCCATTCGAACGCAGAATGTCATCGACCAAAGTTTTCTTTGTGCCTTCTGCTGTTGCGAAATACAGGATAACCCAGCATCTGCAATGAATGAACATGTTGAACCACGGAGTAGAAATCATCACCGAGAGTTAGATTTCACCAATATAGTCGCCTCATGTACCAACAAAGGCCAATGTGATGATGCTCATGGCAGCCAAGCGTTGCCTTTGACACCATTAATGGCAGAGTGTGAGAGCGAGTTAAAATTCCGTTTTAGCGGCACTGTTGAAGGATTGACACCAAGAGCCAAAGAAACCATTCAAATGCTCAATTTGGGTGAGTCTCGTAAAAGTAACAAAGGGCTAGTCACCCGCCGAAGAATTGCATTGGAAATGCTGTTGCTTGGCGAAGGCGTCGAGGGGGATGAGTTACCGGATCTAACCGCATTTATCCCCGATATGATAGCAAACCTCAATACAGCAAAAGACGGTAAATTACCGCCTTTTTCACCTGTTTTGAGTAATATACTTCGGGGTATTAATCGGCCTTAATAAACCGTAAATCACGTCCTTGACAGACGCCACATTAATAGTCCGTTTAAGCTGCGTTAGTGTGGATGTTATAGTTGCTCACGCTCACGCATAAAATCATCACTCTTCAATCAACTGCCTAACCAAATACGAACTATCACCATCACCCAATTGCGTAGTCAAGTAAGGCAAAATAGCTTCGGCTTGTCTTGTCAGTGTCCATGGGGGATTAACAATAAATAAGCCGGTGCCAGTCATGCCGTATTCTTCGTTGTCGGGGGCCATTTGCAACTCAAGTTGCAACACATTGCGCACATCGCTGTCGCAAAACTGCTGTTCCATTTGGTCGATATAGTGACGATGCACTACCGGATACCACAATATATAAACGCCGCCACTGAACAATCGATAACCTTTGCTGATGGCGGTAACCGCATCAACGTAATCGGTTTTCATCTCATACGGCGGGTCAATTAATACTACGCCTCTGCGTGTGGCTGGGGGCAGTTGTCCTTTTAATGATTTGTAACCATCAGTTTTGTATACCTGCACTTTTCTTTTGTTTTCAAACAGTTCGCTGAGCAGTCCGAAGTCGGTAGGATGCAAATCGTAACAAAAAGCGGCGTCTTGACTGCGTAAAAAGTTTTGCGCAATAGAGGGGGAGCCGGGGTAAATGTTGAGTTTGTTGTTTGGGTTGAGTTCGTGAATGAGTTCAATATATTGTGCTAATTCTTCTGGTAAATCATTACGTTGCCACAATTTGGCAATGCCATCGAGATATTCACCGGTTTTTTGTGCGGTGGCATCGCTCAATCGATACATGCCCGCCCCGGCGTGGGTGTCAACGTAGCTGAAACCCTTTTCTTTGTTGAGCATGTAGTCAAGTACCAGCGACAAGACTGAGTGTTTAAGGACATCGGCAAAATTGCCGGCGTGATAGGCGTGGCGGTAACTTAACAAAATGGCGGCTCTTCAATATTTGAATGGGCCGCTATTATAATCCAAGCAGCCGCTATTTGCGATTGCCGGGTTTTGCCGACAGGTAGAAATCTGCCATGACTTGATGAAACAAGATGAAGTTGTATTGACTCGGACCATGACTGCCACCATTAACTTTTACATGCTGAACCGGTGCGACACAATCGTGATATTCCACCAAGTCAGTTTCGTCTCCCGCAATACCTAGGGAAAAGTTGTAAGACTCGCGCACTTGTGGATCTAACGTACAGGCATTTTTTTCTGCCCATTGATGCGTGGCATCGGGTGATGCAATGTATCCGCTAAGGCTGCCGTTGTATGGCACGGTAGAATCTGACGTGCCATGCAAATAGCTGATAGCAACCGAACCTGCGGTACTGCACTGACTCACCGAATGCCTGATATTGCCGCCAAAGGTGAATATGCCCGAAATCAGCTCAGGATATTCACAGGCCATTCGACTGGACATAAAACCGCCGTTAGACCAACCAAATAAGTTGATGCTACTCATGTCGACGGCATAATCGGTGGATATTTGTTCAATCATCGCCAAAGTGAAACCGACATCATCAACATTGGGGATTCTATCCACTGCGTTTGACGTATTCCAACGTTTTGAACCGTCTTCAGGTCGGAAGGTGGATTCTGGAATAAGCGTTATATAGTTATGGTTATCAGCAAACGTGCCTAAGTGATATAACTCATGAAAAGCATTGGCGTGCCAACCTGCACCATGAAAAGCTATCAACAGCGGTTTTGGCGTGTCGTCAGTGGTGATACCCGGTGACGCAGGTATCGGTAAACGCAAGATATAATGGCGGAATAAACCGGAGTCAGCCGGAAATTCTAAGCTGATACAAGTATCGCCAGCACTCAGAATACCACAGGCATCGTTGGTCGGGGCTGGATCAGGCGTTGGATCGGGAGGCGGGTCTGGTGTTGGATCAGGCGTTGGCACCGGGTCTGGCACAGTTGTGTCCGGCACCTGTGTCACTGGCGACGAACCGCCACCACTGCCACAGGCCGTCAATAACGTCGTTAGCAGCGCGATAGTCATTATTTTGTTTAAGGTCAGTGCTTTGTTTAACGTCATAATTCAGCCCAATTAACATGTTGATATTTTGTTAATGTAGCTTGCGCCTGAACAACTGACAACTTTATAAAGGTTACGAAATGTATTCGAAGAGATAAGTCTAATGAAAAGTTTGAACCGTACGTCCAATTGACAGTACGTCATTCACTAATGTTTTAAAGGTAGTAGGGCCGACATCATATTTCACCGCAGAGCGAACAATGTCATTCTCAGTGGCTAGCGCATCACGCGAACCAATCAGGCTTTCGTCATAAATAAACTGGTCTGAATCGCAGCTGACAGTTTCGGCAAATAAGTACTTGAGAATGTTCATTTAAAGGCACCAGTATTAGTATTATTAAAGAGGTATTACCCTCTTGGCTGTTTTTCACTAAATAGAAAGGGGCCATCTTAATGATTGAACACAGAATGTACAAATGAGAATATTTTGGTGAGTTGATTAGATTTTCTAATGGGGGGTAAATATGTGAATTGAAGGCTCCCCGGTGCATACCACCCGTCAAAGGCCTACTTTCTATTCTGTTAAATGCTTAATGCCCATCAACAGCATGTTTGTTTTTTGCCTTGAATCCGGGGAATTTGTCGCTGGCATACTGGGCGTGACAACTGGCACAGGTTTCGTTCATTTTGTAAATGTAGTAGTTAACCAACTCTATATCGTGCTCTTTAGCAACATGGGCCAGCATACCGGCGTAGTTATGGAGTTTTTTATCGAGCTGTTTAAAACCCATCGGCAAACTTTTGTGCAGTTCGTGGCGTTGTTTTTCGGTCAGTTTTTGCTTCATGATGTAACTGTGTTTGATTTGATGTCCAACCGAGGAGATTTTATGCCAGTTACCCGACACAGAGGCAAAAACCAGTGATTCCATACCGCCTTTGATTTGCTGCATTTCTTGGTTTAATACGGCGCGCAGTTTAGGAGAAATATTGATGCTTTTTGCTTGGTGTTGAGCATGATGTTTGGCTTTGTTTTTAGCTTGCTCATGGCCATGCTGTTTGGCTTTATCATGCCCTTTCTCGTGGCCATCTTGATCGGCGGCAATAGCTGTTATGGAGGCACATACAAGCAGTGCGGTTAGTAGCTTTTTCATATTATTCACTGTTATTTTGAGGTGATGATATTCATCATAGCTTACCCCATCACAATCTCAAACCTTGTCCACTGCCCCGATTCACAATCTAGCGAGTAGTCAAAACCATGCTGATTCAGTATCTCGCGAATCAGCATCAAACCAACGCCCTGCCCGTTGCGTTTGGTGGTGTAAAACGGTTTGAACAGGTTGTGTTTGTCTTCGATTGACAATATACCGGCAGAATCTTCGATGGTGAGTTTTAGGCCCTTTTCGACGTTTTCAATTTTTACCGTCAGTGCACCGTCTTTATCAATGGCTTCATAACCGTTTTTTATCAGGTTGATCAACACCAATTCAAACAGGTGAACATCAAGATTGACGGTTACCCCGCCCGGCGGCAATTGTTCGATCCATGATATGTTACGCCGGGCCAATTCGGCCTGAAACATCACCTGTACGTTGGTGATCAATTGCACCAATTCAACCGGGCGGCATTCGGGCGTGGGCAAGTGCACCACATGGGCGAGGCGCTTCATAAACTCGGCTAAATTGCGGTTACGGTCAATCACCACTGTCAACGCATGGGAGTAATCTTCTTTGTCTTCTTCGCCTAGTTGCTCGGCATAGTCGAGGCAGCTGTCGAGCACGCTGTTGGTGGCCCCTATGGTGTTGTTAACCTCGTGGCTGGTCATGCGGATGAGTTTTTCGTAGGCTTCTTTCTCTGCGGTGTGCATTTCTTCGGTGAGTTCTTCGAGCATCAAAAAGTTACGAGTAAAACCTCGGTCGTAGAACTGCGATAACTGCACCCTAAAGCGTTTGTCGTTAGACAACGGTATGAGCATCGGTAGTTGGGCGTAATTTTCGTCAATGGCTATAGACAGCGGCGTTGCCATGCTTTTCAGCGATCGACCCTGATATTCGTCACCATTTAACCCCAACATTTGCTGCGCTGCCGGGTTGACTGTAGTCATGCAATCGTCAAAATCGAAGATCACAATACCGGTGGGGGTTGCTTGCAGTAGTTTGTCGAAAAATCCTCGTTGTTCGCCCAGCGCCAGTTGTTCGTTATGCAGTTTTTCGAGCATTTGGTTGTAGATACCTGCCAGTTCGTCGAGTTCGGCCACACCAAACGGGGTTATTCTTGAAGCAAAATCCCCTTGTTTTAATACTTGATGGCTGAAGTTGATGAATTCTATCGGTCTCATGGCTTTTTTAACCAAGTTGATGCCCACCGGGAGTGACAGCAATACCAGCCCTTCGACGATAAAAAACAGCGGCAAATCGTCCAGCCACAAAAAATAACCACCAAGGCAGCCCAATATCACATAGAAAAAACCGAGATAACTATAAAGTTGATTGCGCAGGCTCAAGGGCTGATCCCGTATTTTTCAAGGCGGCGATAAAGTGCCTGTCGGGTCAAACCCAATGTACTGGCGACTTGGGTGAGGTTGTTGTCGTATTGACTCAGTGATTTTTCAATCATCACTTTCTCGACTTCTTCGAGGGTCAATCCGGTGACAGGAATATTGTCTTTGGCCTGCGCCTGGGTAAGAGTTAGGGGCTGCGATTCGCTGGCCGCTTGGGTTTCGATAAACACATTGCGGGTCAATTCTGTTGCGCCACTCATCAACACGGTTCGTTCAATCACTTGAGTGAGCTGGCGAATATTACCCGGCCAAGGTTGGTGGATAAGCCAAGTTTCGCCGTCTTTGCTCAACGTCACACCACTCATGCCGTAACGGCTAGCCAATGTGACCAACACTTTGTGGGCAATTAATGGAATGTCTGTTGGACGCTCTCGCAAAGGCGGTAAACGCAACGTGATTAGGTTGATGCGATACAACAAGTCTTCACGAAAATCACCATCGGCAACCAACTGCTGCAAATCACAATTGGTAGCTGAGATCACCCTAACGTTGGCTTTTCGGGTTTTCGACGAACCCACCGCCTGATAGGTTTGGTCTTGCAACACCCTTAATAGTTTAACCTGTGACGATTTATCCAAATCACCTATTTCATCTAAAAAAATAGAACCCTGATGGGCCATTTCAAAACGCCCTTGTCTGTCGGATTTGGCATCGGTAAACGCACCTTTAACATGGCCGAACATTTCGCTTTCGAACAGGCTGCCCGGCACACCGCCAAGGTTAACCTTAACAAATTCGCCATTGATGCGCGGAGAGTTTTGATGCAAGGCGTTGGCAATAAGCTCTTTACCTGTGCCACTTTCGCCGAGGATCAACACCGGAGCATCGGTTTTGCTGATGCGCCCTACAGTGCTCAATATTTGCAGAAACTTGGGGTCTTGTCCGACAATTTCACTAAAGTCGAATTGCTGGTCTAGTTCAGCCCGGCTGACTGAGTGGGTGGGCTTGTCATGCTGTAAGTCCAGTGCCGTTTTAATCACTTGCAACAGATGCGCATTGCTCCAGGGCTTGCTGATAAAGTCATTGGCACCAAACTTCATGCCTGCGACCGCCAAGTCAATTGAACCCCAGGCGGTGATTAAAATCACCGGTAATTTGGCATGGTTGACACGAATGGCTTGCAACAATTCAAGTCCTTCTTCACCGGTGGTGCTGCGCGAAAAATTCATGTCGTGAATGACAAGCGCGGGCGAATGAGCTTTTAACAGCTCAAGCGCCTGCACCGGGTCGTACGCCGCAATCGCTTTGTATCCGGCCTTTTTTAACAATAAAGACAATGACATAGTGACCGATTCATCGTCATCTACTACCAATATTGTTTGTTTTTCTGACATTATTTCGTTTCCAACTTCAGTTTCGGCCTGACGGCCTGAAGGTCAAAAGCCTCAACACGGAGTCACGGAGGCACGGAGAATGAAAGAGAAAATCAAAAACTTAAAAGATAAAAGCAATCAACATTTAATATTAGCAACACATGAACACTTTCTATTCATTTATCCTTTGCTTTTTTGTTTTTAGCTTTTCCTCTTTCTTTCTCCGTGGCTCCGTGCCTCCGTGTTGAAGTCTTTTTTAATCTTTTCCGCCGTTATTCGAAGTGCAAAGCCTCGGCAGGGTCATACTTAGCCGCCATCCACCCGGGATACAAAGCACACAGTGCAGTCAGGCTACAAATCAACACGGCGCTGAGTAACACTGATTTAAAAAACATGCCCCAGTCAAATATCTCAAACACGCCCAGTAGCGGCACTTGCGCCAGTAATATGGTGCCGACAATCACGGCCAATATGGCAAACGCCACCAGCTCCAAGATGATCATGTCCTGAACACTGCTGCCCGTTGCGCCTAGTGCCCGGCGCAGGCCAATTTCACTGGTGCGGCGGGTGACATTCTGCCATAAAACCCCAAACAAACCAAAACACACCATCAACATTAAAAAGCCGCCAACGATGGCCACCAAGACGATGGATTTCATTTTTTCGTTGATGTGCAATCGGCGCAACTGGCTCCAGGTCTGCACATCAAAGTCCCAATCCGGTGCGGCCGCATTGAGTTGATTCAGCAGCTTTTCTTCGAATGCGGCAGGCACGCCGGGTTTCATCACCAAGGCATAGGCATTAAACCAAGCTTTTTTGTTGTTGATATCATAACGCAAGAACATTAGATGACCCGGCACCGAGAAGTCTCCTTTGTGGCGATAATCTTCAAACACGCCCACCACGCGCCGGGTTAAGGTGTCACTTTCTCCTTTATTTGGCGCTTCAAGATGTTTGCCGATTGGGTTTTCATCACCAAATAGCGCTTCTTTAAGACGGCGGTTGATGACCACCGCTCGATAATTCTGGCCATCATCCTCAGGACCAAACCAACGACCTTGCAGTAGTGTGACGCCAAGCCCCTGCTGGGCACCGTCACTGCTGCCATTTTGATCGGCAATAACCTTTTTTCCGTTATAAGTGACGTAGTCATTCCAATTATACCCGATAAATGGGCTAAAAGTCAGGGTGTAGGCCCCCTCGATTTCGTCCATTTGCGACAGCATATTGAGAATATTGACGCCACGTAGTCTGGTGGATTCTTCCCAGTCCTGGGCCGGATAAAATTGTACAGACCAGGTATTTTCATAGTTAAACCCCAATGGCGTTTTATACAATGCCCAGTTATGCAACAAAATTGATGATACCGCGACCAACACCAAAAAGGCAGCCAGTAACTCAAGTAAAATCAGCGCATTGGCTTTCTTTCGCCGCCAAGCCATTTTAAATATATGGTGAATCATTAGATTGCTCCTTTAAGTGCATCTACCGGATCTAGACGCGACATTTTCAATGCGGGCAATAACCCGGACATTAAACCGAATACGGTGATCAATAACAGTCCCAAAGCAAAAACTCGCAGATTAATGGTAAAGCTTGCGTGGGCAATCAAACCAGATTCACTGATATACACTAATCCCAGATACGTACAAACAAACCCTATCAAACCGCCAATCATGGTCAGCACCAGGTTTTCGACCATGAACTGGACAATTAGAGTTTTCGATGAAGCCCCGAAACTCTTGCGCACACCAATTTCAACTGAACGCTCCATGATCCGGCTGATATTGAGGTTGATCAGATTGATGGTCGGTAACAGCATAAACAACACCATGCCAGCCGCAATCATCCCCATTAACTCCCTGGCGCCACTGTTTTTCTTGTGGTGAAAACTCATAAAGTCTCTGGCAAACGCATCAAATTTACTCTCGGCATTGGCATAGGCATCAGGATACTTCTTGGCCAATGGATATTGGTAATTGTTCATTATTGTCGCAAACTCGTCTTTCATGTTGGCCACGCCTGAGGCATCGCTGCTTTGCAACAGCGCACAAAATCCCCCCAT